>JBDTXF010000115.1:0-7984 GCA_040006355.1 Nocardioidaceae bacterium
CGATCTCGTCGTACACCTCGAGGTAGCGGCCGGAGAGGAACGCTCCCCGGTCGATCACCATGTCGATCTCGTCCGCGCCGGCCTCGACGGCGTACCGGACGTCGGCAAGCTTGACGTCGCGGGACGCTCGGCCGGACGGGAACGCGGTCGCCACCGACGCCACGCGCACGCGGCTGGTGCCCAGCGCCTGCCTCGCCGTGCCCACCATGTCGGGGTAGACGCAGACCGCGGCGGCGGCGGGGCAGGTCGGGTCGGCGGGGTCGGGACGCATCGCCTTGGCGCTCAGCGCCCGCACCTTGCCATGGGTGTCGGATCCCTCGAGCGTCGTCAGGTCGACCATCCGGATCGCCAGGTCGAGCGCGAACGCCTTGGCCGTGGTCTTGACCGAGCGGGTGCCGAGCGCGGCCGCGCGGGCCTCGGCACCGACCTGGTCCACCCCTGGGAGCCCGTGCAGGAAGCGACGCAGCGAGGCCTCCGAGGCGGTCACGTCGGCGAGCTCCCCCGGAAGACGGGTCGAGACGGTTCCGGCGCTCATGGGCCCCAGCATAGGGCCGCCCGGGTCTGGGGGGCTGGCGGCGCGGGGCAACCGGCGCCGGGGCACAATCGCCTCCATGGACGTGTCACGAGGCAGGTACGGCGACCGGGCCGTGGAGGGTGCGCCCCTCGAGCGGTTCAAGCCCACGACCGGCATCGTGGCCGGCTGGGCGGGGGTCGGGCTGGCCGTGCTGGCGGTGGGCTACGTCGTCGTCGCCGGGCACACGGTGGGCGGGCTGCGGCTCGCCCTCGGTGCTGCCTTCGGTGGCGTCGTGGTCTGGACGACGCAGATCCGGCCACGCGTCACGGCGTACGCCGACACCATGGTGCTGCACGGCACGGTCAGCGACACGGTCGTGCCCTACGCCGCGGTCAACCAGGTGACGATGGGTCAGACGCTCAACGTGTGGGTGGGCCAGAAGCGCTATGTCTGCGTCGGCATCGGCCGGTCCGTGGGGGCCGATGCGCGTCAGCGGATGCGCTCGCGGGGGAGCGGTGAAATGCCGGGCATGAACCGGGCCGCGCGTGCGTTCGACACCCTCGAGACCGCGCCGTCGCGGTCCGCGGGGACGCAGTACCACGCCTTCGTGCTCAACCGGATCACCGACCTGGTGGTGGCCGCCCGCAAGCAGGCCGACCACCCCGGTGCGGACCTGCTGCCCCGCGCCGAGGTGAGCCGGCACGTCGCTGTGATCGAGCTGACGGCCCTGGTCGTCACCGGCGCGGCCTTCGTGCTCAGCTTCCTGCTGCCCTGAGCCCGCACCCGGCCGATCATCCGCCGGGTGGCACGATCGGGACGTGACCGTCATCAAGATCAACGCCATCACCGTGCCCGCCGACTCAGGAGACGAGCTGGCCCAGCGGTTCGCCGCGCGGGCCGGCGCCGTCGACGACGCCGACGGCTTCGAGGGCTTCGAGCTGCTCAAGCCCACCGACGACCGGACCACCTGGCTGGTCGTCACCCGGTGGCGCGACGAGGACTCGTTCACGTCCTGGATGAGCTCGCCGTCCTTCGCCCACGGGCACCGCTCGGAGTCCGAGCGCGAGGGCGGCGCACCCGCCAAGCCGGTCGGGGTCTCCAGCGAGGTGTGGTCCTACGAGGTCGCGGGCGGGTCGACTCCCGGCGCCTAGCCCGGCGACGCGTCAGGTCGGGTCCCGTCGCGACTCCTCCTCGCGGAGCCGCGCCTGGGTTCGTGCCGACGCTCCTAGAGACCCGCAGCCGCAGACAGGTCCTTGCGGATGGCGTCCAGTCGCTGCACCGCCACGATCCTGGCCGCGTCGACGCCGTCCTCCTCGTCGCGGTCGACGGGCACGACCACCTCGAGGTAGCACTTGACCTTCGGCTCCGTCCCGGACGGCCGGACGATGACGCGGGCGCGGTCGGCGAGCCGGAAGCGCACCCCGTCCGTGGGCGGCAGGCCCTCGCTGCCCTCGGCGAGGTCCTCGACCTGCTCGACGAGCAGCCCGCCGAGGATGGCCGGCGGCTGCGAGCGCAGCCGGTCCATCGTCTCGGTGATCCGGGCCAGGTCGCTGACCCGCACCGACAGCTGGTCGGTGGCATAGAGCCCGTGCTCACGGGCGATGTCGTCGAGCCGGTCCGCCAGCGTGCGACCCTCGCTGCGCAGCAGGGCTGCGAGCTCGACGATGCGCAGCAGTGCGGAGACGCCGTCCTTGTCGCGCACCAGGCGCGGCGCGACGCAGTACCCCAGCGCCTCCTCGTAGCCGAACGCGAGCCCGTCCACGCGACCGATCCACTTGAAGCCGGTGAGGGTCTCCCGGTGCGGCTGCCCGTGGGACGAGGCGAGCTCACCGAGCAGCGAGGACGACACGATCGAGCTCGCGTAGACGCCCTCGACCCCCGAGCGCAGCAGGAAGTCGCCGAGCAGCGCCCCGACTTCGTCGCCGCGCAGCATCCGCCAGCCGTGCGGCCCTGGCAGGGCGACGGCGCACCGGTCGGCGTCCGGGTCGTTGGCGACCACGAGGTCTGCGCTCACCTCGGCCGCCAGCTGCATCGCGAGGTCCATCGCCCCCGGCTCCTCGGGGTTCGGGAAGGCGACCGTCGGGAAGTCCGGGTCGGGCTCCGCCTGGGCCGGCACGACGTGCGGGGCCGGGAACCCGGTTCTGGCCAGCACGTCGACGACGGCGCTGCCGCCCACCCCGTGCAGCGGCGTGTAGACCATCCTCAGCCCACGTGGACCGTCCGGGTCGACGAGGCCCGCGACGTCGTCCAGGTAGGCCGTCGTGACCTCGTCCCCCAGCCGGGACCAGCCATCGGCCCGGGGCACGTCGGCCATCACCCCGACTGCGTCGATGGCCGCGGAGATCTCGGCATCCGCCGGGGGCACGATCTGGGTGCCGTCCCCGAGATAGACCTTGTAGCCGTTGTCCTGCGGGGGGTTGTGCGAGGCCGTGACCATCACCCCGGCGACGCAGCCCAGGTGCCTGATGGCATAGGCGAGCACCGGGGTCGGCAGCGCCCGGGGGAGGAGAACGGCCCTCAGACCGGCGCCGACCATCACGGCTGCGGTGTCCTCGGCGAACACCTCGGAGTTGTGGCGGGCGTCGTAGCCCACCACGACGGTGTCCTCTGGACCGGCGCCGTGCTGGAGGAGGTACGTCGCGAGGCCGGCCGCCGCACGCATCACGACCACCCTGTTCATCCGGTTGGGACCGGCACCGAGCGCACCGCGCAGGCCGGCGGTGCCGAACTCCAACCGGCCGTCGAAGGCGTCGGCGAGCGCCGCGGCCGCACCGGAGCCGGTGGTGGTGTCGGCCCAGGTCTCCGAGGCGGCCTGGGCCAACAGGTCCTCGAGCTGGGCACGGGTCTGGGGGTCGGGGTCCTCGGCGGCCCAGGCGCGAGCCCGGGCGAGCAGCTCGCTCATGCCGCAGGCCCGTCGAGGGCCGGCCTGAGGAACGACGCGGTGGCGTAGGGCCCGCCCACGTGTGCCGCCTCGGCCTCGTCCCGCGCCGTGTCGGAGGCGTGGGCGAGCACCTGGTCGGCGTACCGCTCGGCGTCGTCCTGCGGGTGGTAGCCCAGCGCACGGCCGGGCTCGAGGTCCCACCAGCCGCGGGTGTTGGCCGAGACGCCGTAGAGCACCGCGAACCCCGGGTCCGGTGCCGTCAGGCCCGCCTCGAACATCCGCACCGCGTCGTCGTGCGACAGCCAGGTCGAGAGGTGTCGGAGGCTCTCCGGCTGGGGGAGGAAGCTGCCGATCCGGGGGACCACGGCGTCGATGCCGTAGCGGTCGACGTAGAGACTGAGCAGTCCCTCGGCCGCCACCTTCGCCGTCCCGTAGAACGTGTCCGGCCTGGGTCGGGTGTCGACCCGGAGCAGCTCGCTGCGCGGCGTACGGCCGACGGCGTGGTTGCTGCCGCCGTAGACGATCCGGCTCACTGCGTGCCGCACCATCGCGTCGAGCACGGCTGCGGTGGTCACGACGTGCGACATGAGCTCGTCGGGCAGCGAGACCTCGGTCGTCCGTCCGGCGAGGTGCACGACGGCGTCGGTCCCGCCGGACCTGCCCGACGCCGCGAAGACCGCCTCGACGGCGTCCGGGTCCGCGCAGTCGGCGGTGAACCAGTCACCGGTGAAACCTTCCGGCTCCGGCACCCGGTCGAGCCCGATGACGGTGTGGCCGCGGTCGACGAGGCCGCTGCAGAGGACGCTGCCGATGGACCCGGCCGCCCCGGTGACGAGTGCGCGCATGCGGTGCACGCTAGAGCATCCGGTGGCCGCGGCTCGTGGTTGTGGTCGTCTGTGGGCTCGGTCACAATGCGCTCATGACCCCACCTGCGCCGCTGTACGTCGACGACCGGCTGGCCCACTGGGCGGTGCAGACGCCCGACGCGGAGGCGATGACCTATCTCGAGCGCACCTGGACCTGGGCGGAGTGGGACGAGCGGGTCCGCCGGGCCGCGGGAGGCCTGCAGGCGCTCGGCATCGGCCGAGGGGACGTCGTCGCGTTCCTCGACAAGAACCACCCCGCGTGCGTCGAGGTCAGCCTGGCCGCCGGGTCGCTGGGTGCGGCCAACGCGATCGTGAACTGGCGGTCGGCGGGCGACGAGGTCGACTACGCCGTCAACGACAGTGGTGCCCGGGTGCTCTTCGTGGGGGCAGACCTGATGCCCACCGTGGACGCGGTCCGGGACCGGCTGACGTCGGTCGAGACGGTCATCGAGGTCACGCCGGACGGTGCCGCAGGAGACGCCTACGAGTCCTGGCTGGCTGCCTCGTCGCCGGTGACGAGACCGGCCGAGGTGGAGCCTGGCGACGTGTGCCTGGTGATGTACTCCTCGGGCACCACCGGGCGGCCCAAGGGCGTGATGCTCACCCACGCCAACCTCGTCTCGCACACGGTCGCCGCGCACGACGGCTGGGAGTTCGAGCCCGGCGACAAGAGCATGGTGTCGATGCCGCTGTTCCACGTCGGCGGGTCGTCGTACGTCCTGTTCGGGATCCACGACGGCATCCCGACCGTGATGACCCGCGACCCCGACGGCGCCTCGCTGGCGGGCGCGATCCTGCGCGGAGCGAACCGCACCTTCCTGGTGCCGGCCGTGCTCGCCCAGGTGCTGGCCTCCGGCCCGGAGGCGATCGCTGTGTTCGGTGGGCTACGGACCTACACCTACGGCGCGGCGCCGATGCCGCTGCCGCTGCTGCGGGCCGCGATGGAGGCCTGGCCGCAGACCGACTTCATCCAGGTCTACGGCCTCACCGAGGTCGCCGGTGTCGCGACCCACCTGCTGCCCGACGAGCATCGCGACCCCGACCACCCCGAGCGGCTGACGTCCGCGGGCCGGCCGCTCCCCGGTGTCGAGGTGCGGATCGTGGACCCGGCGACCGAGAAGGACCTACCGGTCGGGGAGCACGGGGAGATCTGGCTGCGCACCCCCCAGCTGATGAAGGGCTTTCTCGGTCGTCCCGAGGAGACGGCCGCGGTGGTCGACGAGGACGGCTGGTTCCGCAGCGGCGACCTGGGCCGGGTCGACGACGAGGGCTTCGTGTTCGTCGAGGACCGGCTCAAGGACATGATCATCAGCGGCGGGGAGAACATCTACTCACCCGAGGTCGAGCGGGTGCTGGCCGAGCACCCGGCGGTGGCGGAGGTCGCGGTCATCGGCGTCCCCGACGAGACCTGGGGCGAGACCGTCAAGGCGGTCGTCTCGCTGCGTCCTGGCGTCCACGCGGACGAGGCCGAGCTGGTGGCCTGGTGCCGTGACCGGTTGGCGCACTTCAAGTGTCCGCGCACCGTCGACGTCATCGAGGCGCTGCCGCGCAACCCGACCGGCAAGATCCTCAAGCGCGAGCTGCGTCGTCCCTACTGGGAGGACCCGACCGGCGCACAGGGTTGAGAGTCAGATCGCTGGCACGACTCGGCTGAGCAGCCCACCCATCCGGGAGGCCGCAGCGTGACCGGCCCGGAGCACCTCGGTGTGGTCGAGCGGCTCGCCGGTGATGCCGGCCGCGAGGTTCGTGACCAGCGAGAGCCCCAGCACCTCCATCCCGGCCTCGCGGGCCGCGATCGCCTCCAGGCCGGTGGACATCCCGACGAGGTGGCCACCGATGGTGCGCACCATGCGGATCTCGGCCGGCGTCTCGTAGTGCGGCCCCGGGAACTGCACGTAGACGCCTTCGGCCAGCCCCGGCTCGACCGACTGGCACAGTCCGCGCAGCCGGCTGCTGTAGAGGTCGGTGAGGTCGACGAAGCTCGCCCCCTCGATCGGAGAGGTCGCGGTCAGGTTGATGTGGTCGCTGATCAGCACCGGGGTGCCCGGCAGCCAGGTCTGGTCGAGACCGCCGCATCCGTTGGTGAGCACGACCACCCGGCAGCCGGCGGCGGCAGCGGTCCGCACCGCGTGCACCACCGGACGGACCCCGAGACCCTCATAGAGATGGGTGCGACCCAGGAACACCAGCAGGTTGCGGTCGCCGGACCGGACCGAGCGCACCCTGCCCGAGTGACCCGCCACAGCCGGGGGTGCGAAGCCCGGCAGATCCGTGCTGCTCAGCTCCGCGGTCACCTCGCCCAGGGCGTCGGCGGCGGGCAGCCAGCCGGAGCCCAGGACCACCGCGATGTCGTGCCTCTCGACCCCGCTGCGGTCCCGGAGCGCGGCAGCAGCGTCGGCGGCCAGCCGCGCCGGGGCAGTGTCGATGTCCACGCCGGGCACCCTACCGACGTCGAGCGGCTAGAGCCCGATCGACCGGCAGGGCCGCGAGCGCAGCGCGGCGACGTAGTCCTGCGGGGCGTCGGCGGCCTCGGCGGCGTCGGCCAGGATCCCGAGGTAGCTCGCCGAGGGGAGGCCGCCCTCGTAGGCGTCGAGCACGTAGGCCCACGCCATCTCCTCGCCGTGCAGGGTCTCCACCCGCACGCGGGTCTTGCGGTAGAGCCCGGTGTCGGCACTCTCCAGGGAGTCGAGGTGGCTGACGTCCTCGTCGGTCACGTCGTAGATCGCCACGAACACCTGGTCGAGAGGGTCCTCGACGATGGTCGCCAGGGCGCCCTCCCAGCCGTGCTCCTCGCCGCCGAAGGTCAGCCGCCAGCCGGTGACCCAGCCGGTCCCCTGCAGCGGGGAGTGCGGGCACCGTGCGCCCATCCGGCGCGGGTCCATGTTCGACCCGAAGGCGGCGTACAGAGGCACGCGCGCAGCCTAGAGCATCCGGGGCCGTGTGCCGTACGCCGTGCGTCTTTGCGAGAATGCCCTGGTGAAGCGTGTGGTGGTGGTCGGAGGCGGACCCGGTGGCTATGAGGCGGCACTCGTCGCCGCACAGCTCGAGGCCGAGGTGACGGTCGTCTACACCGACGGCATCGGCGGCTCGGCGGTGCTCACCGACTGCGTGCCCAGCAAGACGCTGATCGCGACCGCGGAGCTGATGTCGGAGATGACCGAGGCCCACGAGCTCGGCATCACCTTCAGCGGCACGGCCGACGCCCCGACGGCCGAGCTCGACCGGGTGAACACCCGGGTCAAGGCGCTCGCCCTCGCTCAGTCCTCCGACATCGAGCGCCGGCTGACCCGCGAGGGGGTGCGGGTGCTCCGCGGCCGCGGACGCCTCGACGGACCCGAGCGGGTCGCCGTCCGCGGTGACGACGGCTCGGAGGAGACCCTGGGAGCCGACTGCGTGCTGCTCGCGACGGGAGCGGCCCCCCGCACGCTCGCCACGGCACAGCCCGACGGCGAGCGCATCTTGACCTGGGAGCAGGTCTACGACCTCGACGAGCTCCCCGAGAAGCTGGTCGTCGTCGGGTCGGGGGTCACCGGCGCCGAGTTCGCCAGTGCCTACAACGCCCTCGGCGTCGACGTGGCACTGGTGTCCAGCCGCGACCGCGTGCTTCCCGGCGAGGACGCCGACGCCGCGGAGGTGCTCGAGGAGGTCTTCAAGCGGCGCGGCATGACCGTGCTCGGGAAGTCCCGGATGGAGTCCGTCGAACGTCACGGCGACGAGGTCACC
>JBDTXF010000116.1:0-7983 GCA_040006355.1 Nocardioidaceae bacterium
CGGGCCCTGGGCTCTGCTCCCGTGGGCAAGTGCTGCGCGTCGGGTCGCGGATCCTGTCGGACACTGCCCGAGCGATCGAACGACGACCCACGAGAACACCTGGGCGATTGCTGGTTTGGCCTCTTGTAGATCAGGGCGCCGGCTTCGCTGGCCGACACTCGCTGCGGGCGGCCGCTTCGCTCCCGTCCTCGCGAGCTTCACGGCAACACGGAGAATCTGAGGGACGACGCCGCCGACCCGATCTCGAAGAATCTGCACGATGGTGCCCGGCGTCAAGAGCGCTGACGCGTCGCTCCGCGATGACCTCCGGCCACCCTTGACCCGGGCACCATCGGGCTGGTTGATGCGTAGCCGCCCTCAATGCGCCACGAGAGGACGTTCCTTCGAGGAGCGCGCGAAGCCACTGCGTCGGCGGCAGATCCGCATGATCAAGTCGTGGCGGCGCTCCACCAGACTCTGATGTCGATGTCGTGACCGAGGCTGTTATCGGTGATGCGGTGGAGTCCCATTTCCACGATTCGATCGTCTCGCGAGGCCCAGGGTGCCTCTGCAGAGTGTGTTCCTAGGAGAGGGCCCAGAGCGTCGATGGTCGGCTTCCAGAGATTGGTCCAGTTTCGGAGGCTGGACACCGCGAAGGTGAGGTCGAGGCGGACGGCCTCCGTGCCCAGCTCATCACTGTCGATGGCCGCCGCGCAGGCATCGCTTACCTGTTCCATCCAGTCCGGCGCCTCCGGATGACCTCGTGCGCGCACCTGCATGACAGGGGGCACGTCGTTTGCTCGATAGCGGGCTGGACCGACACGTAGTGACGAGACGTTGCCGTGGACCTTCCGGCCGAACACTGCTGGGATACGGCGTTGTCCCAGCTGAGAAGCCATCACGAGAAGGTAGTTGTCCAGTCGGTGTCCCTGGGTGAGTGGGTGCCACATCGGCACTCCGATGGTCAGGTCCAGCACTACGTCCCCTGCAATCTGGGCTAGCGCCGGCTCGGCCTCCTCGTCGATGGCGGTCCATAGCTCGGCCATGGGCGCCGCTCCGGGAAGGCGCGGCCGCCGGGGCCCCAGCGGTTCGTGACTTACAACCACAGCGGGCCGGTACCCGGGGGGCATGAACCTCCACGACATGCTCGATTATGACGCCCCTGCGCTGACCGGATCGCGCTGAGGTCGATCTCGGCGGCGAATCCGTACATGCGCCGGATGGGTGGCAAGGGCCAGTGGGATCCAATCCCGAGCGGTGAGCGTTCGTAGGCGTCCGGCGACGCTGCCGGTCACGAGCGCGAGTCGATCCAGTGCGCTGACTTGCGCTGGAAGACTCGTGTTGAGCCACGTTCCGGTGAGTCTCCGAAAGTCAACTTCTCCTCGTACATGCACCAGGGCGGGCGCCAGCACGAAGCGAAATGACTGCCCGGTTACGTGGCGAATCAGCAGCGAGGAGCCTGAAGGAAACGACCCCGTCGTTGTCGGTCAGCGGGCAAGGCGGGCGACGCGACCATTGCCGCCGGCCGCCCAGCAGGAGCCGTCGGGTGTGCAATCCAAGGCGTGGTACCCCACGTTGGCGACCAGCCTCCAGTGGCGACCACCGTCCACACTCACGCTGGTGCCCATCACGGCGCCGGACTCGCCGGTGGCGACGAGCCCGTGTCGATGACCTGGTAGGTAGGCAACATCCTCAGCCAGGTGTGTCAGGTTGCCTGTGTTGCGCCAGAGGGTGCCGTTCAGCGTCTTGGCGACGGCGTCGACACCGTTGGCGGGGTTGGCGAAGTCACCGCCAACCGCGATGCCCCGTCGCGGCGTACGGAACGCCAGGGCGAAGACGCCCGCGGAGTCCCCAGCGGGAATCGTGGAGTCCGTGGCAGTCCATGTCCGTCCGAAGTTGTTGGAGCGGAAGATGCGTGCTGCGCCACCGCCGGAGCCGAAGTATGCTGTGTGGCCGGCTGTGACGAGGCAGTCTCCACTGGCGGCGAAGCCGGCCTCCGTCGTGGCCTCCGGCATGCCCTTGTTCGAGCGGACTGACCACGAGCGGCCGGAGTCACGGGTGGCGAGGATCCGGAAACGCCCGTCCACTGGGTCGCTCAGCGCCAGCCCGCGCCGACCACCCGGGTAGAAGGCCATGCAGTCGTAGAACGCAGCGGGGTCGTGGTTGACGAAAGCTGTGTCCCAGCTGGTTCCGCCATTGGTGGTGCGGTAGATCCGGGACGCGTCGCCCGGACCGATGGCGAGCACCACGGCCACCTTCGCGCTGCGCGCCTCGACGTCACGCAACAGCAGCCCCTCGGTGTGAGGTGGGCTCACGTTCTTCCACCTTCGGCCGCCGTCGGTCGTGCGGAACACCAGGCCCGCGCCGCCGTTGGTGGCGCTGCCGCCAGTCACCCACGCCGTACGCCGGCCGACGGCATCCAGGCCGCGGAAGCTCTGGTCGGTGTCGATGACCGTCTGCCTCCACGACGGCGCGCGGTCATAGCCGTGAGGGCTCGAGCCCGCGACGTCCGCGTTCCCGGCCTGCGCCGGGCTCACCAGGAAGCAGCTGGCGAGGAGGATTGTCGACAGGGACAGAGTCTTGACCGGTCGCATGTCAGCACCCTGCTACTGCAGGGGCAACCCTGTCCAGCACCGACGAAGCCCGATCTTCTCTACGAGAGCTCGAGGCCGAATCTGACGAGGGGGCCGACTCGGGTACGGAGACGACCAGACGACCAACTATGGTTCTTGAGTCTTCTGGCCACGCACGAGCGCAGGGCACGCCAGCCTCTGCAAGCCTCGGAGGTCCTTGGCAGTGACCACGGTTCCTGAACGATGGCCGCCGGTCGTGTCTACCTGGACCTGAGATCGAGGGCCAAGACCGAGTCCCGACTCACCGACAAACCGCTTCTGTTCTCCACCGCCACGGCCGGAAGCCACGTGCCGTATGAGCAGGTGTGTTGCATGAACCCGACGCGCAGACGGTGGCGCCGCGCAGCGGGGCCCGCCTCATGCGCAGACGATGACGTCCAAGACCTGCAGCGATTCCAGGTGCACTCCGGCGGCGGCCGAGCGAGGCTTGTTGGTCTCAATCTGAGCGATGAGGGCGTCAGCGCTGTGACGATCCTCGAAGACCATGGTGTCGTAGGAGCGCTGGCCGTCCGCGGAGCGGGCCCAGACGCCTTGGACGAACCCCGGCAGGGTGCGGACTCCGGGGACGATGCGCTCCTCGAACTCGCGATCCCGGGTCGTTGCGTCATTGCCGTCACTCTCCAAGGTCCATACCGTTTGGACCGAACATCTGCTCATCGAAACTCCTCTAGTCGACTTGGTATCCCACCTAGTGAGTGTCACCAGTGATTCTCACTAGTGAACCTATCCAGTAGACTCACAGCCACCATGGATCCCGTCAAGGTCGAAGAACCGACGCGCAAGGAGAAGGCCGCTGCGACCAAGCAACGGATCATCAAAGCGGCGACGGCCGAGTTCACAGCCGGCGGCTACCACGGAACGCCGATGGCGAGCATCGCCAAGCGGGCCGGAGTTGCGGTGCAGACCGTCTACTTCGTCTTCCACACCAAGCCGGAGCTCTTCGCTGCCGCGCTGGACGCGGCGGTGTTGGGCCCGGAAGGAAAGGACCCCATGGAGCAACGGTGGGCGCTAGACGCGGTCGCGGGGTCCCGAGCTCCCCGAGAAACCGTCGAGTCGTTCATCCGTGGCAGCGCGCCGATCCTGCAGCGGGCATCCGCGCTCAATGCAGTCGCCCGCGGCGCGGCCCCCACCGATCCTGAGCTTGCCGAGGTCTATCACTCGAGGGAGCGTCTGCGCGTCAACGCCTACCGTGACTTCGTCAAACAGCTCGCCCTGCCGGCCCGAGTGAACCCCGCACGGGCCGCAGACATTCTCATCACCATGCTCAGTCCCCAGTTCTACCAGGCATTGCGACAGGAGCGCGGCTGGCAGCACGGGGAGATCGTCGAATGGATGGCGACAACGATCCCAGGGCTCATGTGGGGAGCGACCTGAACCCAGCCCTCCTCCAACAGTCGGCCCAACCCATCCGAGATCCCACCCACCACGCCTGCGGAGGACCCCCAGTCGGAAGATGTGGCCGATGCCTCAGAAGCATCACCGCACGTCACCCTCCCAGCCGTCAACGCGGCGCGCTCGACCGCCGAGACAGGGTTTGCGTGGGGCCGGGTGCCTGCGTCTAGGTGGGCAAGTGCCGGCTTCGGTGGGGATCGGAGACCATTAGCCGGAAGGGTCACACCCGCGATGGGGGAGCTCGAGTGGCCGGCGTGTCCCCGGGGATGCTCGTCGGTGAACCCGTGAGAGGACATCTCTTGGAGACCTGACTCCCAGCGGCGTGATGATCTCCAAAGACGTGTTCTCCGCGCCACGGGTGGTCGCCGGCGACGTACCTCAGTGCGAACGCGCGCCACGCCCGTCTCCGGACGCGGTGCCTCTGCCGCTCGGCCAGTGGCTCTTGCACAGCGGTATGACTCGGCCTTGGAGGGCCCCGTTTGGCTAGGGCTGATCGATCGCATCTGGATGCTGGGCCGGCTGGCGGTGGCGCTCCCGGTTCTAGCGCCGGCGCTCAGATGTCGCGCCGGTGGAGGTGCTCGTCGTGCAGCCGACCGTCTCCGTACACCTCGGTGCCTGAAGCGGTGGGGTGGGGTTGGTAGCCCGCCTTCGTTGCGACCCGGCAGGAGGCGACGTTGTCGACCGCATTCGTCAGCCAGATGACGTGCAGACCAACCTCGTCGGCTCCTTGGTGCTTAGCGGTCCGCACCGCCTCGGTCGCTACCCCGCGGCGAGTCTCCACCGATAGGACGAGATATCGGATCCCTTTCCGTCGTTGGCGTCGAATACCGATACGGTTCCGAGGAGTCGGTCATCGTCGGGATCCGCGACAGCCCAGCTGCGGAACTCGTCCGCGCCCCGTCCGCGTTGCTTCCAGCGCACCAGATCTCCCGGCTTTGGACACCGGGCCCTGGGTTCCACAGCACGACGTCGGGCTCGGAGAACAGCGCGTCCACCTGTGGCAGGTCCTTCGGCTGGAAAGGTGGTGCTCGCCGGGTCCCTCCCCCCCGGCGCGCGTAGCACGATCTTGGTCATGGGGCGCTGACTGTCATTCGCTTCTCTTCCCGTCTGGTGACGTGGGGAGGCCGGCATCTCGCGCCACGATCGCGGCTTCGCAGCGCAGGTGTCGGCCGCCGCAGTGGTCGGCCTCACCGCGGTGGGCGTAGTTCTTGTGACCAAGAGCCACACCGGCCCCGGCATGACGGCCCATCCGCAGGTCCCTGCAGGCCCAGCCCGGGGCGCACCCACACCACGTCGACCGCTCCTGCTGGTCCTGGTTGTGCTGATGCCGGTCGGGCCGGCCGCGGTCGGAGCTCTGCGCTACGTGCTGCCGTACTACGGAGCCACTGACAACGCGGAGATCGTCTCGGCCGCGACGCGGCACCGGGGCGCCGAAAGTGCCGTGCTGTGGCTAGGCCTGGTCGCCGTTCTCACTCTCGTGCCCGGAGTGATCGCGGCCGCGCGGTTGTGCCGGGACGCGGCTCCCAGGCTCACCGGCTGGGCTCTGGGTCTGGTCGTACCGGGATACCTGTCTGTCGGGGCTCTGCTGTAGTCGGACCAGGTTCTCTGGTCGGCGACGCGCACCGGGACCGACCCGGCAACGACGGTGAAGCTGCTGGACGCCTTGCACCCGACGATCAACATCGGGCCGTGGTGTTCGTCCTGGGCCACGTCGTCGCAACCGTGCTGTTGGGTCTGGCACTGCTTCGGTCACGACGCATCCCGGCATGGGTGGCCCTTATGCTGGTTGTCTCCCAGCCTCCGGCACCTTGTCACCACCGTCTTCCTTGGCAGCCCGACGGTCGATCTACTGGCGCGGTGGATGACTGCTCTGGCCCGACCCGACCCACGTGTTCACAGCCGCCGGCCGCTCGAGACAAGCCCTGGCACGCAGACGAACATCCGTGCCCGCCTCGTACTGGTGGAGCGCGCGGCGGCCGGGGTCAGACCACACCACCACGGCTCCACGGAGGACGACATGACAATGCTCACCGCGATCATCCCCGGAATCGCTACCGGACGTTTCATGGGGACAGGCGTCGAAGCCTGTGGGTCACCGGCCTCGCCGTGACAGTGATGCTGCCCATCCAGTCCTGGGGCCTGTCGCTGGTCAAGAAGCTCATGTCAGCCTCAGCGCGCCGCGACGAGGCAGGTAGAGGCCCTGGTAGATCCTCTCGGGACTGACTGTGTGCTTGGGGTGGTCCACGCTCGGGAAACCCGCCCGCGAGCGACGGTGTCGGGCCACGCTGTTGCTCGTCGATCCGGGGCTCACGGAGGTCATCGGTGCCGCACTAGGGTGGACGGATGGATGCCGATATCAACTTCTACTTCGACCCGGTCTGCCCTTTCGCCTGGATGACCAGCAAGTGGCTGCGGCAGGTGCAGTCGCAGCGGGACTACACCGTTGACTGGCGGTTCATCTCTTTGCGCCTGATCAACGCCGAGGTTGACTATGACGCGCACTTCCCACCGGAGTACGAGGCCGGGCACACCGCTGGGCTTCGGCTCCTCCGGGTGGCAGCCCGGGCACGAGCCGAGCACGGCCGCGAAGCGATCGGGCCGCTCTATGAGGCGTTCGGCACTCAGATATTCGACACCGCCCTCGATCCGCACCACGGGCGCAGTGAGGGCGAGGAGCGTGAGCGGCGGGGGACCCGCGCCTTTGCGGAGCCGATCCTCACTCGAGCCGGACTGCCGTTGGACCTGGCGGACGCGCTTGACGACGAGTCGTGGGACGCCGAGATCCAGCAGGAGACTGACGAGGCCCTCTCACTGACGGGCAAGGACGTGGGCACACCGATCATCCACTTCGAGCCACCCGCAGGTGTTGCGTTCTTCGGCCCGGTGATCAGTCGACTGCCACAGGAGGATGTGGCGGCTGAGCTGTGGGACCACGTGGTCGGCCTGGCACGCTTCCCAGGCTTTGCCGAGCTCAAGCGCAGCCTGCGCGAGCAGCCGCAGCTCGCCGCCTTCGGAGTCGATGTGGACGCAGTCGGCCGCCAGGAAGACTGGCACGGCGGTAGCCGACGGCAGAAGAAGTGACCCGTCTGCAAGGGTGGACGCATGACTGAGACAAGCATCCGCAACCACAAGGAGTCCGTGAGGGTCGAAGCGTCTGCCGAGGCGCTGTATGACGTGGTCTCCGACATCACCCGCACCGGCGAGTGGAGCCCGGTGTGCACGTCGTGTCGGTGGGATGCCCAGGCCGAGGCGGGCCAGGTGGGTGCGTGGTTCACCGGGCGCAACGAGATCCCAGGCCGGACGTGGGAGACACGGTCCGAGGTCGTGGCGGCCGAGCGGGGTCGTGAGTTCGCCTGGATCGTGGGCGGCAACCTGGTCCGGTGGAGCTTCACACTCGCTCCGGCGGACACAGGCACGGTCCTCACCGAGACCTGGGAGTTCCTGCCGGGTGGGATCGCCTACTTCCAGAAGAGCTACGCCGACGAGGCGCAGGCCCAGATCGCCGACCGCACTCGGCAGGCACTTGAGGGCATCCCACAGACTCTCGCCGCGATCAAACGGATCGCCGAGTCCGCCGCGGAAGCAGGGGGACGCACTCAGTCGTGACCAGGCTGGGTCGGCGGCCCCCGACCTCCCGTCGTGCATTGAGTCATGGGCGGTCGTAGTGCTCGGTGGTCCGGGGATCCGCGTGCCGGGTGAGGATCTGCGCGTCGCGGAGCGCGACGCCGGCGTCGTGGCACGCGTGCGACCCGACAACCGGTCCAGCCAGAACGTGGCGCTGAAGGCCGGACTGCAACGTGATGCCACGATGGACTGCCAGAGCGAGGATGGCCTCGAGAGCTTGACGACGCCCGCAGCGAGGACCACTACACCAATCGGGACTGGGTCGACGCTCCCGGCCTGCGGTATCCGCCTGTCGACGGGGAACTCGACCTGCTTCCCGGCATCCGGCTTCTTCCAGCGCTAGGTCACACACCAG
>JBDTXF010000117.1:0-7978 GCA_040006355.1 Nocardioidaceae bacterium
CCAGATGCGGACGCGGTCCTCGGGGTCGAGCCAGAGCCCGTCACCGGGGGCGGTGCCGAAGGCGGCATGGAACTCGTCGAGGTTGCGGACGATGTTGGCGCGGAACTCCGCGGGGCTGTGCGGGTCGACGGTCAGCAGCTGGAGCATCTGCTCCTTGCGCCGCTTGGAGCGCCACACGTGCGCGAAGTTCATGAACACCCGCTGCTCGCCGGTGAGCCCCTCGACCACGGGGGCGTCCTCACCCTCGAGGCTGATCAGGTAGGCCTTCAGCGCGATGGTGATGCCGCCGAGGTCGCCGATGTTCTCCCCGACGGTCAGGGCTCCGTTGACGTGCTCGCCGGGCAGCTCGGCCGGCTCGTAGTCGTCGTACTGCGCGATCAGCCGGTCGGCGCGGGACTGGAACGCCGCGCGGTCCTCGGCGGTCCACCAGTTCTCCATGTTCCCGAGCTCGTCGTACTGCGAGCCCTGGTCGTCGAAGCCGTGGCCGACCTCGTGGCCGATCACCGCGCCGATGCCGCCGTAGTTCTCGGCGGGCTCGGCCTCGGCGTCGAAGAACGGCGGCTGGAGGATGCCGGCGGGGAAGCAGATCTCGTTCATCCCCGGGTTGTAGTAGGCGTTCACGTGCTGCGGCAGCATGAACCACTCGTCGCGGTCCACCGGGGAGCCGATCTTGCCCAGCTCGCGGTCGGTGTCGAAGGCCGCGACGGCGCGCACGTTGCCGAGCAGGTCCTCCGGGGTGACCTCGAGCTTGGAGTAGTCGCGGAACGCGTCGGGGTAGCCGATCTTGGGCCGGAAGGTCTCCAGCTTGCGATAGGCCCGCTGCTTGGTCTCCTCGGTCATCCAGTCCAGGGCCTCGATGTTGCGGCGGTAGGCCTCCAGCAGGTGGGCGACGAGGTCGACCATGATCTCCTTGGACCGCGGCGGGAAGTGCCGCGAGACGTACTGCTCGCCGACCGCCTCCCCGACCGAGCCCTCCACGAAGGAGACCCCGCGCTTCCAGCGGGCCCGCAGCTCCGGGGTGCCCTGCAGGGTCCGGCCGTAGAACTCGAAGTTCTCCGCGACGAAGTCGCCCGAGAGGTACGGCGAGGCCGACCGCACCACGCGGACCGCGAGCCAGGCCTTCCAGTCCTCCAGGGGGACCTCGTCGAGCGCCAGCGACAGGTGCTCGAGGTAGGACGGCTGCGCGACGATCGCCTCGGCGAGGGTCCGCTCGTCGGCGCCGAGGGCAGCGGCCCACTCGTCCCAGGCCAGGGACGGGGCGAGCCGCTTCAGGGCGTCGTAGGTGGTCAGGTTGTAGGCCTTCAGCACGTCTCGGGTCTCCGCGCGCTCCCAGTGGCCCTTCGCCAGCCGGGTCTCCACGTCGAGGACCTGCCGGGCGGACGGCCCCGGGTCGGCCCAGCCGGCGAGGGCGAGGATCTTCTCGACGTGGGCGAGGTAGGCGGTGCGGATCTCGGCGAACTTGTCGTCGCGGTAGTAGGACTCGTCGGGAAGCCCGATGCCGCCCTGGACGATGGTGACCAGGTAGCGCTCGGAGTCACGGTCGTCGGTGTTGACGTAGGCGCCGAAGAACCCGCCGCCGCCGCGCCGTTCGAGCCCGCCGACGAAGGCGGCCAGCGCCGTGCGGTCGCCGAGCGCCGCCACCGCCTCCAGGTCTGCCCGCACCGGCTCCGCGCCGAGCGCCTCGATGCGGTCCTCGTCCATGAAGCTGGTGAACAGGGCGCCGATCTTCTGGGCGTTCGACCCGGGCTCGTGGGTGCCCTCGGCGAGCTCGGAGATGATGGCGCGCACGCGGGACTCGGACTGGTCGGCCAGTGCCACGAAGGCACCCCACGCCGAGCGGTCCGCCGGGATCTCGGTGGTGTCCAGCCAGCGGCCGTTGACGTGCCGGAACAGGTCGTCCTGGGGGCGGATGTCGGGGTCCATGCCCGGGCGGGCGTCGTCGAGGATCGTCACGCTCGCCAGCCTACAACCGCTCCCCGACGGCTCCGTGGCACGATCCGACGATGACCGAGCCCGGTGAGCTGAGCGTCCGCGACCATCCCGAGGAGAGCCGCTTCGAGGTGGTCGACCCCTCCGGCGAGGTCGCCGGCTTCGCCGCCTACCGGCGCTACGAGGACCGGGTGGTGTTCACCCACACCGTGGTCGAGGACGCGTTCGAGGGCCGCGGCGTCGGCTCCCGACTCGCCCGGGCCGCGCTGGACGCCGTGCGGGAGGAGGGCCTGCGGGTGGTGCCACAGTGTCCCTTCATCCGGGCCTTCGTCGACCGGCACCCGGCGTACGCCGACCTCGTGGCCTGAGCACCTCAGCGCAGCGTGAGCACCGTCTTGCCCAGGGTCCGGCGCGCATCGAGGTCCTCGAGCGCGCGGGACACCTCCTCGACCGGGTACGTCGTGCCCACCGGAGGGTCCACCACCCCGGACTCCATCATCGGCAGCAGGTCGTCCCACTGGGACCGCATGAAGCCGGGCCGCGCCATTGCGTAGGCCCCCCAGCCGACGCCGCGGACGTCGGTGTTGTTGAGCAGCAGCCGGTTCACCTTGACCTCCGGGATCCGGCCACCGGTGAAGCCGACCACCAGCAGCCGTCCCAGCGGGCCCAGCGAGCGCAGCGAGTCGGTCATCAGGTCGCCACCGACCACGTCGACCACCACGTCGACGCCGACCCCGTCGGTGAGCTCCTTGACGGCGCCGAGGAACCCGTCGACGAGCACGGCGTGGTCCGCGCCGAGGCCGCGGACGAACTCCGCCTTCTCCTCGGTCGAGACCACCGCGATGGTCCGGGCGCCGTAGCCGTGGGCGACCTGGAGCGACGCCGTCCCCACCCCACCCGCGGCCCCGTTCACGAGCACGGTCTCACCGGCCTGCACCTGGGCACGCGTCGCCAGGGCGAACTGCGCGGTGAGGTAGTTCATCGGCAGCGCGGCGGCCTTCTCGAAGCTCACGCCCGCGGGCAGCGGGAAGACGCTGTCGGGGTGCACGGCCACCAGGTCGGCGCCGCCGCCGTAGGGCAGGCAGCAGGCCACCCGGTCGCCCGGGGAGAAGCCGGAGCCCGACGGTGCCTCGAGCACGGTCCCGGCGAAGTCCACCCCGAGCTGGAACGGCAGCTCGGGCTTGATCTGGTAGTGCCCGCGGCTCTGCAGCAGGTCGGGCCAGCTCGTCCCGAGCGCATGCACCTCGACGAGCACCTGGTCCTCGCCCCGGACGGGATCGGGGGCCTCGAGGACCTCCACCCCGGAGGGACCCTCGAGCCGGACGACCTGGACCGAACGCATGGGGCACTCCTGGGGCAGACGGGACGGGTGCGCCCAGGGTAGGGGGTCAGCCGGGAGGGCGTCCCACGGGAGCGTGTCACAATGGCGCCGCGGCCCGGTTGCACCAGGACGCACGGCGCAGGCCGGGAGGACGGGGTGACATGGGCGAGGAGCAGGCAGCCGTGCCGGTCGACCCCGAGACCTCCGCCGTCTTCAGCGGGCTCGCCGATGTCATCTACGTCAGCGACGACTTCGAGCAGATGTACGCCGCGATCGTGGACGCCGCGCCCCGCCTGGTCGAGGGCTGCGACCACGCCAGCCTGATGCTCCGCCAGAGCTCCCGCTTCGTGACCATCGCCTCGAGCGACGACGTGGGAAGCACCGTGGACGCCTACGAGCGCGAGCTCGGCGAGGGTCCGTGCCTGGACGCCATCATCGACGAGTCGGTCTTCCACGACGCGGACCTGACCGACGGCTCCCCGTGGCCGCGACTCACCGAGCGGGTGCTGGCCCAGACCCCGGTGCGCAGCATGGCCGGGTTCCGGCTGCGTGCCGGAGACGGCAAGGCCGGCGCGCTCAACCTGTTCTCCGACACCCCGGGCGGGCTCACCGAGCGGGCCGTCGACCAGGGGATCGTGCTCGCCGCCTTCGTCACCGTCGCGCTGGTCGCGGCCCACGAGCGGCACGCCGCCCGGACCCTGCGGGACGGCCTGGCGAGCAACCGCGAGATCGGCAAGGCGATGGGCCTGATGATGGCGTTCCACAAGGTCAGCGACGAGGAGGCGTTCGCGATGCTGCGCAAGGCCTCGCAGGACATGAACCTCAAGCTGGTCGAGGTGGCGCGCCAGGTGGTCGACCACCACAACCAGGTCTGACGGGCGCCCTCAGCCGGCCTGGACGACCCGGGCCATCTCGAAGTGCATCGGGTCGGTGTAGTTCCAGTCGCCACCCCAGGCGAAGCCCCACCTCTTGAAGATCGACACCACCCGGCGGTCCATCTCGCCCACCGTGCCGCGCTGGTTGCCGGGGACGTTGAGGTCGACGGCCATGCCCCATGAGTGCAGCGAGAGCCCCTTGGCCGGGTCGTTCGCGATGAACCGCGGCACATAGCATCCGGCGTACTCCGAGGGGTGGATCGCGGAGGTCAGGCCGCGCCGGACGACCTCGTCGAGGGCCGCTCGCAGCTGCGGAAGCATCCCTCGGTTGCCGGTGACGGGACCGATGATGGGCATCGTCTCGCGGGTGATGTAGCGGCTCACCCAGCGCGGGTCGGGGGTCACCGTGCCGTTGGGGTGCGGGGTGTAGCTGAACGTCCCGACCGCCCGGGACACCGAGCCGCCGGACAGGACGGCCGTCTGCGGGGCGCCGACGTCGAACTCGAGAGCGAGCGTCTGCATCGTGGTGTCCGGGCCGAGGACCTTCTCGAGCCGGCTGGTGAGCGCCGACGGCGTGGTCGTGCCGGTGGACACCAGCAGCGCGTTGGCGACCGGCATCCCGAGCTGCCGGGCCCGCTCGTAGTCCACGACCGCGGAGATCGTCGAGTGCGAGATCAGCGGCGCGTAGGCCCCGATATGGAGCTCCGGGGCCGTCTGGGCGCTGCCCAGCCGCAGGTAGCCGCTGGGGTCCTCGAGGCGACGCGGCAGCGCCGGGTCGACGGCGACCTCGCCGCCCGCGACCCGCTTCCAGACCGCGTTCGAGCGCGCCGAGTCGTACTGCGTGAAGCGCCGGAACTGCGCCGGGTCGGCCCCGGCGACCGTGAGCGTGCGGCCGTTGGCCGACACCGAGGACAGCGACATCGGCATCGCGGCCTTCACCCCGCTCACGGCACGCACCCGGCGGCGTACGGCGTCGGGGATCGTCCTGGTGCTCGTCACCAGCACGTCCGCGGTGAGCAGCGGCAGCCGCAGGGACCCGGGGTCGGCGACCGCGTGGCCGGCGTCATCGGTGGCCGCTGCGCCGCCTGCGGTTGCCGCGGGCGGCTCCGACGCGCCGGTCCGCTGGGCGGCCGAGGTCCGCTCGAGCCGATCCGGCGTCGACGAGCAGGCGGTGACCGGCAGGGCGAGGCAGACCAGCAGCACGCCGACGCGCACGCCCCTCACGCCCACCCGCCGCATGGTTCCTCCCCCGCAGTCCTTGCCGCGTGGTGCACCCCCACATCACCCGGCTGCGGACAGCCTACGTCGCAGGTCCGGACCCATCCGCCGGGGAGCAGGCGACGAACCATCCCCATGTCGCCCGCCACGTCCACGCCCCAGCAGTCGGTCCGCACCGACCGCCGCCGGCTCGTGGGCGGACTGGCCGGTCTGCTCGCCGGCGCGGCGGCGGTCGCGGTCTCCGAGGCGATGGCCGCCGTGCTCACGGGCGTCACCTCGCCCCTGCTGGCGGTCGGCAACCGCGCCGTCGACGCCGCTCCGCGCCCGCTCAAGGAGCTCGCGATCGAGCGGTTCGGGTCCCACGACAAGCCCGTGCTGATCGGCGGGGTGGTGGTGACGGTCGCGGTCCTCGCCGTCCTCGCGGGCATCCTCGGCGTACGCCGCCCACGGGTCGCGCTCGGCGCCTTCCTCGCGCTGAGCACCGTGGCGATGGTCGCCGCCGCGACCGATCGCGCCGCCACCGCAGGCGTCGCGCTGCGCCTCCTGCCCGCACTGGCCCTGACGGCCGTCGGCGTGGCGGCGCTCCTCATGCTGCTGCGGGCCCTTCGCACCCCACCGCACCCCGCGTCGGCCGGGGGGACCGGGGTCGGGGCCGCACCCACGGGAACCGAAGGGCCCGCAGCGTCACTCACCTCGGTCGAGACCGTGAACATCGGCTCGCCACGGCTGCTCATCCGCGATGTCCTCCCCGCGCAGGTCGAGGGTGACGACCTGCCCTCCGGGTTCGACCGCCGCGGCTTCCTGCAGGCCGCTGTCGCCGTCGGAGCCGTCGCGGCGGTCGGGGGAGGCGTCCGTCAGGCCTTCGGCGCATCGGCCGCCGCCGGCGAGCGTGCCGACGTCACGCTGCCGGGACCGACCACCCCCGCGCCCGCCCTGGCCCGGGGCACCAGCCTCGACGTGCCCGGCATCAGCCCCTTCGTGACCCCCAACCGGGACTTCTACCGGGTCGACACCGCCCTGCGCGTGCCCGACGTCCCGATCGACGGCTTCACGCTGCGGATCCACGGGATGGTCGACCACGAGCTCGAGCTCAGCTATGAGGACCTTCTCGCGCGCACGCTCGTCGAGCGACGGATCACCGTGACCTGCGTCTCCAACCCGGTCGGGGGCTCCTACCTCGGCAACGCCGCCTGGCTCGGGATCCCGGTCCGGGACCTGCTCGGGGAGGCCGGCGTCATCAGCGGTGCCGACGCCGTGAAGTCCACCAGCGCCGACCGCATGACCATCGGCACTCCGCTGCAGGCCCTGACCGACCCGAAGCGCGACGCGATGGTCGCAGTGGGCATGAACGGCGAGCCGTTGCCGCTCGAGCACGGGTTCCCGGTGCGGATGGTCGTCCCCGGTCTCTACGGCTACGTCTCGGCGACCAAGTGGCTCGTCGACCTCGAGGTGACCCGGTTCGCCGACTTCAAGGCCTACTGGTCGACCCGTGGCTACTCGGTCAGGGCCCCGGTCAAGACGTCCGCGCGCATCGACGTACCCCGCCCCTTCGCGCAGGTCAGGACCGGCATCGAGGTCCCGGTCGCAGGTGTCGCCTGGTCCCAGGACCGCGGCATCAAGGCCGTCGAGGTGCGGGTGGACGGCGGCCCCTGGCAGGAGGCCGAGCTGGCCGACCAGGACAACATCGACACCTGGCGGCAGTGGGTCTGGAGGTGGAGCCCGAGGTCCGGCAACCACACCCTCGAGGTCCGCTCGACCGACGACAGCGGCTACACCCAGACCGACAGGCGGGTGCCCATCGCGCCCAACGGGTCGACCGGCTGGCACAGCGTCAACGTCACCGCCGGCTGAGCCGCCCCGGATCCTCTCGCAAGATTGTTTCGCACGCGACCCATCCGGCGCCGCCGGAGCCACGAATCACCCACAGAGCAAGGCACACAGTCCGAGCACGACGAAGGGATCGCACCACATGCGCACCATCAACCGGATCGCTGCCGCCACGGCGGTCGTGTCCGCGCTGACCATGACCGCGGCCTGCGGCAGCAGCGGCTCGAGCGGCGACTCCGCGAGCGGTGCCACCCCGTTGAGCTCCGCCGCCGCCCCCTCCAGCAGCACCGCACCGAGTGCCGACGTCGCCGCGAACCTGGCCGGCCCGGGCTGCGCCGCCTACGCGAAGGCCGTCCCCAACGGGACCGGATCGGTCGCCGGCATGGCTGTCGACCCGGTCGCCGTCGCTGCCGCCAACAACCCGCTGCTGAAGACCCTGACCGCGGCCGTCTCCGGCAAGGTGAACCCGAAGGTCAACCTCGTCGACACGCTCAACGGCAGCGACTTCACCGTCTTCGCCCCCGTCGACACCGCCTTCGCGAAGCTTCCGAAGGCGACCCTGAAGCTGCTGAGCACGCCCCAGGGCGCCTCGACGCTCACCAAGGTGCTGACCTACCACGTGGTGGCCGGCCAGATGACGCCGACGCAGATCGCCGGCAGGACGCTGAAGACCGTCGAGGGCGAGAACCTCAAGATCTCCGGCCCCGCTGACAAGCTCGTGTCCCAGAAGGCCCACGTGATCTGCGGCGGCGTGCAGACCGCCAACGCGACCGTCTACCTGATCGACGGCGTCATGACGCCGCCCTCG
>JBDTXF010000118.1:0-7964 GCA_040006355.1 Nocardioidaceae bacterium
ACTGCAAGGTGCTGCTCGATGAGATCTTCGGCCGGGACTGCTTCCTCAACGAGGTGATCTGGGCCTACGACTTCGGCGGCCGGCGCAAGGACCGCTGGCCGGCCAAGCACGACACGATCCTGGTCTATGTCAAGGCGCCGGGGGCGCACCTGTTCGACCAGGACCAGATCGAGCGGGTGCCCTACCTCGCCCCGGGCCTGGTCGGTCCCGAGAAGGCCGCGCGCGGCAAGCTGCCGACCGACGTGTGGTGGCACACGATCGTGTCCACCACCGGCCGGGAGAAGACCGGCTACCCCACCCAGAAGCCCGAGGGGGTGCTGCGTCGGGTGCTGCGTCCGTCGTCGCGACCCGGCGACTGGGTGCTGGACTTCTTCGCCGGCAGCGGCACGACGGGCGCGGTGGCCGCTGAGCTCGGGCGTCGCTTCGTGCTGGTCGACGCCAACCCGGAGGCGGTCTCGGTGATGCGGCACCGACTGCCCGCCGGGACGGCGTACGTCGACCCGTCCGGGAAGGCGCTGCGCGACCAGTAGGACCGGGGTCGCCCGACCCGTGTCCGGCCCGTCGTTTTGGCGACGGTTGCCATGCTGGGCAGATGCGCATCCTGGTCGCCGGTGCCACCGGCTACATCGGCTCCCGCCTGGTCCCCGAGCTGCTCCGGCGCGGGCACACAGTGGTGGCGGCCTCGTCGAGCCCGCTTCACCCCGAGCGGTTCTCGTGGGGCAGCGAGGTCGAGTCCATCCGGATGGACGCGACCGACGCCTCGCAGGTGGTGAGCGCGACGAAGGGTGCCGACGCGGTCTGCTACCTCGTGCACGGGCTGTCCCGCCGGAGCTTCGAGACCCGCGACCGCGAGGCCGCCTCGCACATGCGGGACGCGGTCGCGATGAACGGCGTCGGGCGGGTCGTCTACCTCTCCGGCCTGGTGCCCGACGTCCCCCACGACGAGCTCTCGGCGCACATCTCCTCGCGGCTCGAGGTCGAGGAGATCCTGCTCAGGAGCCCCGCTGCCACCCTCTCGATGCGCGCCGGTGTGGTGATCGGCGCCGGCTCGACCTCCTTCGAGATCATCCGGCAGACCGCCTCGACGCTCCTGGTCCAGCCGATCCCGCTGTGGATGAACTCCCTCGTGCAGCCGATCGGGGTCGGCGACGTGATCCGGGTGATGGCCGACGCGCTGGAGGGCGACGCCACCGGCACCGTCGACATCGGCGGCCCCGACGTGGTCAGCTACCCCGCCCTGCTCGAGATGTACGCCGAGGCGGCACACCTGACCCGGGTCCAGGTGCCCGTCCCGGGGGCACCCGTGACGGCCGTCGCGCTCGGTGCGGGACTCGTCTCCGGCGCGCCGTACTGGACTGCTGCGGCGCTGGTGCACAGCCTGCGCCACGACATGGTCTGCCGCCCGGGCCAGCCGGACCCGGCCAAGGTCGACCTGACCGACGCGCTCCCACTGCGTGAGGCGATGGAGCTGGCCGTGCTGGCCGACGGCCGCGGCGGACGGGTCTCCGGCCGGGAGAGCAGCGACCCGGCCTGGGTGCGGCAGTCCTGGGTCGAGCGGGCGATCACCGCCACCCGCCTGCCGGGCAGCACGCTGCTGAGCTCGGCGCTGCACAACACCGAGCACCGGGTCCGGGGCGCGCTCGGCCTGCTCCCCTGATGCTGCGGTGTCCCGGTCCGCCTAGTCCGAGGGGATCTCGAAGATCAGGCAGGAGCTCGTCGCGGTCGCGAGCAGCCGGCCCCGGCTGTCGCGCAGCGTGGACTCGGCGAGCGCCAGCCGGCGTCCGCGGTTGACCACCCGCCCCTCGCACGTCGCGCGCCCGGTGCTCGCGGTCATCCCCCGCAGGAACTTCACGTTGAGGTCGATGCTGGTGTAGCCGACGCCCGCCGGGAGGGTGGAGTGCACCGCGCAGCCGGCCGCCGAGTCGAGCAGCGTCGCGAAGACGCCGCCGTGCACGGAGCCGATCGGGTTGTAGTGGTGCTCCCCGGGGGCGATCGAGAACACCGCGCGGCCGTCCTCGACGAGGTCGAGCTCGAAGCCGAGCGTGCGGGCGATCGGCGCCGCGGGCAGCCGTCCGTCCCGGACCGCCTCGAGCAGCGCGAGCCCCGGCTCGACACCCACCTGCGCCGCAGAGATGGACGGGTCGTCCCAGCTGGTCGTGCGCTCGCGTGCCGTGTCGGCCATCGTGCTTCCTCTCGTCGTCCTCCGCCTCAGCCTGACAGAGGCACCCACGTCGCCCGGCGCCGCGGCCCGGCCTGAGAGGATGCGGTTCGGCCAGGGCGGCGGGAGGCCGGGGAGGCGGGGACGGGCGTGGAGGGCGTGCTCGAGGGATTCCTCACCATCGGTGCGGTCATCGCCCTCGGTGCGCTGCTCGCCCAGCTCGGGGTCCTCGACGACGGCGCCCGCGTGGTGCTGTCCCGGCTGTCGTTCTTCGTCGCCAGCCCGGCCCTGATGGTCACGGTGCTCGGCGACGCCGACGTCCGGTCCGTGCTGTCCGGCAACCTGGTGTCCTCAGCCGCCGGGGTGCTGGTCTGCTCGGCGGTCTACGTCGCGGCGGCCCGGCTGGTCTGGCACCACGACCTCGCCGACACGGTGATCGGCACCCTGAGTGCGGCCTATGTCAACGCCGGCAACCTCGGGCTCCCGATCGCGGCCTACGTCCTGGGTGACGCGGCCCTGGTCGCCCCCACGCTGCTGATGCAGCTGGTCGTCCTGCAGCCGCTGGCGCTGTCGTTCCTCGACCACGCCACCTCGGAGCGGCGCTTCTCGGTGGCCCGGGCGATGGCCCGCCCGCTGACCAACCCGCTCACCGTCGGGTCGCTGCTCGGGCTGGCCCTGGCCGTCACCGGGGCGACCCTGCCGGGAGGGGTGCGCGACCCGCTCCAGCTCGTCGGCGGGATGGCCGTGCCGTCGATGCTGCTGGCCTACGGGATCTCGCTGCGCCTGGGGCCGCGGCCGGGACATGGCACCTCAGCGGTCGAGATCGGCTTCATCACCGTGCTCAAGCTGGTCGTGCAGCCCGCCACGGCGTACGTCGTGGGGCGGTTCGTGCTCGACCTCGACGACACCGCCCTGCTCGCGGTGACCGTGCTGGCGGCGCTGCCGACGGCGCAGAACATCTTCGTGCACGCCACCCGGTACGGCCGCGCGGAGGTGCTCGCCAGGGACTCGATCTTCGTGACCACGGTGCTGTCCGTGCCGGTCCTGGTGGCCATCGCAGCGCTGGTCGGCTGAGCGGCGGCCAGACCCAGACCGACCCCGGACCGTGACGGGGGATGCACGGTCGGGGTCGGCGTAAGGATGAGAATACAGCCCCCTGGGTCGGAACAACCGCGGCGAGCCTGTGTCCGGGCCGGCTCAGGATCCGGGCAGCACGATGCTCACGCTGGCACCGCGCGAGCTGGCGGAGTTCGCGGTCGCGGTCAGCCCGCCGGCCGGGCCCGCCGGGACCGGCCCGCCGCTGTCGGCCAGCAGCGCCGAGACGTGCCCGGAGGAGGTGCCGAAGCTCTGCGTGCGCGGCGACTGGCCGGCCGGGGACGCCCACGCCGTGGTGCTCGAGGACTTGTCGGCCCAGTAGGTCACCACCCAGCTCGAGCTGCCGGACGCGGTCACCGCCGGGCTGACGTGCGCAGCCCCGGCCGTGTTGTCGACCGAGGACGCGGACACCAGGGTCGGGCCGGCCGCCGTGCCGCGGTAGGCGGCCACCGTGAGGTCCGACTTGGCGTAGGCCGAGGAGGTCACCCGCACCGAGCTGCCCAGGTCGCCGGCGGTCGCCACCTTGGTCCAGGCACGGACCACGATGCCGTTCCCGTCCTGGGACTCCACGAGGGTCCAGCCGGCCGGACCGGTGTAGGTGGACGACGTGCTGTTCGCGGTGAAGAAGGTCAGCAGCGTGTCGCCTGCCTGCACGCCGCCCGGCACCGTCACCGCGTGGGTCGTCCGGTTGCCGTTGGTCGACGTCGCGGCGACTGCGGTGATCCCGGGGCCGGTCGTCGTCGTCGGGCTCACTGTGACCGAGTCCGTGCCGTTGTGACCGTGGTCGTCGGCGACGGTGAGCACCGCTGTCCGGGTTCCGGGGCTCGCATAGGTGTGCGACGCGTTGGCGGTGGTCGCGTGAGCGGAGCCGTCGCCGAAGTCCCAGTCATAGGTGATCGGGTCGCCGTCCGGGTCGCTGCCCGTCCCGGCGAACGTGCACGTCAGATCGGAGCAGGTGGGCGTCCCGGCGGTGGCCGTCGGGGCGGTGTTGCCGCCGGTGACGGTCGGGCTGGCCGTGACGGTGGCGGTGTCGCTGTGGCCGTGCCCGTCGTTGACCGTGAGGGTGACCGTGAAGGGGCCCGCGGAGCCGTAGGTGTGCGTCGGGTTGGCGGTCGTGTCGTGCGGGCTGCCGTCCCCGAAGTTCCAGTCGTAGGTGAGGGTGTCGGTGTCCGGGTCGGTGGAGGCGCCTCCGGTGAACTGGCAGGTCGCGCCTCCCGTGCAGTCGTCCACTGAGGCCACCGCGGTCGGGGCAGTGTTCGGTGCCGGGTTCGTCGGGTTCGCCGTGGTGGTGGCCGTGTTGGACGCGCCGTGGTTGTCGGTGACCGTCAACGTCACCGTCCTGGTGCCGCCGGTGGCATAGGTGTGCGTCGTGGTCTTGATGGTGCTGGTGGTGCCGTCCCCGAAGTTCCAGAGGTAGCTCAACGTGTCACCGGCGTCCGGGTCGCTGGAGCTCGCACCGTCGAAGGTGCAGGTCAGGTCGGTGCAGCTCGGGGTGCCTGCATCCGCCACCGGCTGCTGGTTGGCCGGCGGGTCGACGGCTCCGCTGCCGGCGAGCAGGATGCTCGCCGACAGCCCGCGGGCGCTGGTGTCCGCGGTCGCGGTCAGCCCGCCCTGCAGGCCGGAGGACACCGTGGTGTTGCTGTCCTCGAGCAGGGAGCTCATGTGCCCGCTCGACGGGCTCGTGCCACCGAGCGAGCGCTGGGTCTGCCCGGCCGGTCCGGCCCAGGTGCTCGTCAGGCCCTTGTCGCCCCAGTAGCTCACCAGCCACCCGTTGCCGTTGTCAGCCGTCAGGTTCGGGGTCGTGTGCGTCGCGGCCGCGGTGTTCTGCACGGTCGAGGCGCTGGAGGCCACCGGCTGCGAGGTGGACACCCCGCGGTAGGCGGCGACGGTGAGGTCGCTCTTGACGTAGCCCGAGGACGTCACCGCGACGGTGGAGCCCGGGTCGGCAGCGGTCGCCGTCCTGGAGTAGATCCGGCCGGACAGGTCGGTGCCGACCGGTGCCTCGAGCTGGGTCCAGCCGGACGGTCCGGTGTAGGTCTTGGTGACGCTGTTGGCGGAGAAGAACAGCAGCAGGGCGTCGCCGGCCTTGACCGTGGACGGGATCGTCACGCTGTGCGAGAGCCGGTTGCCGTTGGTGTTGGCGCTGGCCACGAAGCTGACCGAGTCGGCCACCGTGGAGGGGCTCGCGGTCCTGACCGCCTGGCTGGTGGCGCCCCGGTTGTCGGTCACGGTCAGGGTCACCGAGCGGTCACCCGCGTCGTTGTAGCTGTGCGTGGTGGTGGCTCCCGAGCCGTGCGGGGTGTTGTCGCCGAAGTCCCAGTCGTAGGACACGATCGAGCCGTCCGGGTCGTTGGACCCCGCGGCCGAGAAGGCGCAGGCGAGCTTGTCACACGAGATCGAGGCCACCGCGACGGGCGGCTGGTTGGCGGGCTGCGCCGGGCCCTGGTAGGCGAACATCGCCCTCGACGCCCAGGTCTGGGCGTCCTTGCCCGGGCCGGACACCTGGGTCGCCGTGCCGCCCACGGGCGCGGTGCCGCTCCAGGTCGCGCGGAACAGCCGGTTCACGCTGTCGGCGTAGTAGAGGTTGCCACCGGCGACGAACGCCCCGCGCATCGTGGCATAGCTGACGCCGCTCGGAGCGGTGGTGCTGAACCGCTGCTGGCCGACGATGTCGGACTCCGGCTCGAAGCCGCGGTTGAACAGCAGGCTCGAGTCGGACCGGGTGAAGTAGATCCTGCCTCCGGCGAAGAACAAGCTGGTCAGCCGGGGGACGTCGGTGTTGTGCCAGTCGGTCTGAGGCACGAGCGCGTCCGCGGTGGCGACCTCGGTGGTGGTGCCGTAGGTCGTGCCGTCGAAGGTCTGCTTGGACAGGGTGCCGTTGCTGGTCGCGGTGTAGAGCGTGCCGTTGATCATGAACGCGCCGACGCTGGTGTTCCAGCCGGGCCCGGTCGGCGCGTTGCTGGTCGACGTCACCGAGGTGCCGGTGAAGGTGCGATCGACCAGCTGGGACTGCCCGGTGGCGACGGTGTAGACGTCGGCGGGGAGGGTGACCGGGGTGACCGGGGTCAGCGCCTTGCCGGTCGCGAGCGGGACGAAGGCGATGTCGCCGTGCTTGGTGTTGCCGGGCGGCCGCCCGAAGATGTCCGTGTCGGACCCGACGTAGAGGCCCTGCGAGGTCGCCATCATGTCCTGGATCCCGACGCCGCGGGTGCGGGTCGGGTTCCAGGAGTAGGCCATCCCGTTGACCGGGTTGAGCGCGGCGATGCCGGTGCGCTCGACGGCACCCTGTCCGGCGGCGTCACCCGCCGTCGGGTTGTTCTGCCAGCGCTGGTGGCCACCGGCATAGATGACGTTGTCGGTGACCTCGATGGTCCAGGTGGTGTCGCCGCCGGTGTAGGCCGTCCAGGTTGGTGCGGACAGGGTCGAGGTGCCGCTCTCGAAGCGGGCGACCACGTCACAGCCGCTGGTCCCCTGGTTGCTGGTGGGCCCTCCCCAGGCACCGGTCGTGGAGACCGCGAAGTACGAGCCGTCGGGAGCGAACTCGACGTCGGACATGTAGGTGTCGAACTTCGGGGAGCACCCGGACTTGTAGAGGTTGGTGTTCCACCCGGACAGCTGGTAGCTCGACGCGCCCGAGATGTCGAGCTTCACGATCTGGGCGCGGCTCGCGCCGTCGACGGTGAGGAAGTTGCCGACCGCCACCAGCTGGGTGTTGGCAGCGTTGGTGGAGAGCTGGAGGACGTCGGTGACGGCGCCGGTGACACTGGGGTTGTGCAGCCCGGCGAAGACCCCGGAGAAGTACGGGTCGGCCGCACCGGTGGTCGCGTTCAGGGTGCCGAGCGCCGCTCGGGCGCTGCCACCGAAGTGGGTGAACTTGCCGGCGACCCACAGGTGCCTGCCGGTCACCTCGAGGTCCCGCACTGCACCGTCGATGCTGGGCGGCTTGAAGCCGGTCACCCGGGTGGCCGTCGGGACGTCGGCCTCGACGAGGTTCTTCGCAGTGGCGCCGAAGATCGAGGTGAAGCTGCCGCCGATGTAGACCGAGCTGCCGTCGGCAGCGGCCTGGACCTTGTAGACCGTGCCGTTCGCCTCGGGCACGAAGTCCGTGCTCACCACTCCGGTGGTCGCGTCGAAGGCGAGGATGTTCTTGCGGGTCAGCGTGGCCGTGCTGCCGGCGTTCTGCACCTGGGTGAACTGGCCGCCGACGATGATCAGGTTGCCGACCTGGGCGATCGAGTAGACCGTGCCGTCGAGGATGTTCGGGGTCTTGGTCGACGGCGCCTCGCTGACGATGCGGCCGCTCTGGGGCGCGGTCAGACCGGTGTCAGCGGCCTGCGCCGGCGGCGCCACCGCCAGCGTCCCCATCAGCCCGGTCGCCACGAACAACACGAATGCCACTGCTCTGCGCATGAAAATCCACCCCAACATCCCCGTGCGCGCCCCCCGGCGCGTCGCGACCATCATGCATTACCACAGAAGTATTGGAAAATGCCGTCTCGTTATTGCTACGGAACCCCGGACGAGCGTCCGTGTCAGGCGGCCAGCGATCCGCCGAAGATCTGCCAGGCGAGAGCGGACTTCGCGACCAGGCTCAGCACCAGGTAGACCTTCTCGCCGTGGAGGTAGTCGTCCCACCTGCCGATGCGGCGGTACTGGAGCCACTGGTTGAGCGCGAAGCTCATGAAGAACACGAACAGCGACGCGACGATGC
>JBDTXF010000119.1:0-7917 GCA_040006355.1 Nocardioidaceae bacterium
TGACCGAACGCAGGTTTCAGGGCACTGAAAACCTGCGTTCGGTCACGGACTATCGGGAGGTGGGAAGTGGGGCTGTGGACGACCGCCCACGGCGGCCGATCCGGGGCGACCCTGGTCGGATGCCTCGCCATCGCTGGGACCCCGTCTGCGGGCCGATGCCCGACCTCGTCCGACCTGCACCCCTGGACCCGACGGGCAGGTCCGGGCCGACCCGCGGCCAGAAGACCGGCCCCCGGTGGCGGCGGACCGGGCCCGGCCTCTACGTGCCGTCCTGGGTCGACGGCGACATCGCGGAGCAGCGGATCCTCGAGCAGTCGATGCGCCTGACGGGCGGCGCGGTCACCGGCTGGGCGTCGTGCCGGATGCATCGCGCGACGTTCTTCGACGGTCTCCAGGGCGACGGGCGCACCCCTGTCCCGGTCCCGCTCGCCTGCACCCCACTGCACCAGATCCGTCGGATGCCCGGCGACGACCTACGGCGCGACATCCTGCACCCGTGGGAGATCCTCGACATCGAGGGCGTGCCGTGCACGATGGTCCCCCGCGCGACCTTCGACGCGATGAGGTACGCCCGCACGGCCCGAGCCGCGGTGGCCGCCCTCGACATGATGATGGCGGCTGGTCTGGTCGCGCTGTCCACGATGCGCGAGTACGTCGACGCGCACCCCGCCTGGACCGGCGTGCAGCAGTCGCGCGACGCCCTGCTCCTGGCCGACGAGGGCAGCCGCTCACCCCAGGAGACCCGCCTGCGGCTGGTCTGGCAGCTCGACGCCCAGCGCGGCCGGCCGCTGGTGAACCGTCCGCTCTTCGACCTCGGCGGGCGGCTGCTCGGCTACCCCGACCTGCTGGACCCCGAGGCCGGGGTGGTCGGCGAGTACGACGGCGAGGACCACCGGCATGCCACCCAGCACAGCAGCGACGTCGACCGGGAGGCCCGGTTCCGCGACCACGGCCTGGAGGTCGCACGGTTCACCGGGCCGGACATGCGCGATGTGGGCCTGGTCACGGCACGGATCCACTCGGCGTACCGGCGCGCGTGGCGGGTGCCGCCGGAACGTCGTACCTGGACGCTCGAGCCGCCTGCCTGGTGGCGGGCCGCCTGACCAGTCCTCGCAGGCCGCCCGACCGGTCGTCCCCGGCCGTCCACAGATAGTCCGTGACCAGACGCAGGTTCTGAGCCCCGAGAACCTGCGCCTCGTCACGGACTATCCGGTGGGGGGCAGGGGTGGGGCAGGGGACGAGACGACACGGGTGTGCACCCGGTGTTCACCCAATCGTTCGACGACGGTGTGAGACTGACGGCATGGCCGAGGAACCCGAGATCGTGGCGGCCGGGGTCGTCGTGTCGCGGCGCGGCCCGGACGTGCTCCTCGTGCACCGCCCGAAGTACGACGACTGGTCGTTCCCCAAGGGCAAGGTCGACCCCGGCGAGCACGTCACGGCGGCCGCGGTGCGCGAGGTGGCCGAGGAGACCGGGCTGCACGTCCGGCTCGGCGTGCCGCTGAGCTCGCACCACTACCAGGTGCAGAACGGGTCGCTGCGTGACAAGCGGGTGCACTACTGGGCCGGCCGGGTGGTCGGCAAGGACGACGTCTCGACGTACCGGCCCAACGAGGAGATCGACGAGGTCGCCTGGGTCAGCATCGACGAGGCCCGCGACCTGCTGAGCTATGAGCGGGACCGGGCGACGCTGATCGAGTTCGGCCCGACGCGCAAGAAGAGCTACCCGCTCATCGTGGTCCGGCACGGCAAGGCGACGTCCCGCAAGCGGTGGCGCGGGGACGACCGCGAGCGGCCGCTCAGCAAGGCGGGCCTGCTGCAGGCCCAGCAGGCGGTGCCGATCCTCGGGGCGTACGGCGTCCGCCGGGTGCTCAGCTCGAGCAGCCGACGGTGCTGGAGCACGGTGGGACCGTACGCCGACGTGGCCGAGCTGGACCTGCAGGTGACCCGCGACCTGTCCGAGGAGGACACCACGGCGCGGGCGGTGACGCGGCACGTGCACCGGCTCCTGGAGAAGGCCGAGCCGACCGTGCTGTGCACCCACCGGCCGGTGCTGCCGCACGTGTGGGACGCGCTGGGGGTGCCCGACCCGCAGCTCGACGCGGGCGAGATGCTCGTGGTGCACCACCGCAACGGCCAGATCCTGGCGCTCGAGGACCACCGGGCCTGAGCCGGCCCGGTCGGGGCGCCGTGAGCGCGAACCCACCGACCGTTAACTGCACGGCTCACCGGGCGCCGGGGGGTGGTGGCCAAACCGGCCACCAGCGTTCACCTCGCGTTCACCCGGGGCAGGAAGTTGCTTCATGTGGGGTCCCTACCTTCGTAGTCGATCGGACACCTGTCCGGAGCACAGAACTCTGTAGGAGACCCGAAGTGAAGCGCACTTCCTTCCGCACCGCGGCCATCCCGACCGTGGCCGCCCTGGCACTCGGGCTGAGCCTCTCAGCCTGCGGCGCGTCCAACGAGAAGAGCTCAGACTCCTCCAACGCTGCCGCCAGCAGCGGCGCCTCGCTCAGCGGCACCCTGAACGGCGCCGGCTCCAGCGCCCAGGAGGCAGCCCAGGGTGCCTGGACCGCCGGCTTCCAGTCCGCGAACAGCGGCGTGACCGTCAACTACGACCCGAGCGGCTCCGGCGCGGGCGTGGAGCAGTTCCTCGCCGGCGCGGTGAACTACGCCGGCTCGGACGCCTCCCTCGCCGACGACCAGCTCGCGTCGTCGAAGAAGGTCTGCAACGGCGCGACCGCCCTCGAGGTCCCCGACTACATCAGCCCGATCGCGCTCGTCTACAACCTCGACGGCGTCTCGAAGCTGCAGCTGTCCCCCGACACCGCTGCGAAGATCTTCGCAGCCAAGATCACCACCTGGGACGACGCCGCGATCAAGGCCGACAACCCGGGGGTCACCCTCCCGTCGACGAAGATCACCGCCGTGCACCGCTCGGACGACTCGGGCACCACGAAGAACTTCACCGACTACCTGCACCAGACCGCAGCCAGCACCTGGACCACCGACGCGGCCGAGACCTGGCCGTTCAAGTCCGGTGAGGGCGCCAACGGCACCTCGGGCGTGATCCAGTCGGTGACCAGCGGCAAGGGCGCGATCGGCTACGCCGACGCCAGCCAGGCCGGGAAGCTCGGCGTGGCCAGCATCAAGGTCGGGTCGTCCTACGTCGCCCCCACGGCCGACGCGGCCGCCAAGGCCGCCGACGTCTCCAAGCGGGTCACCGGTCGCGCCGCCAACGACATGGCGCTCACCGTGGACCGCACCACGACCGAGGCCGGCGCCTACCCGCTGGTGCTGGTGTCCTACTTCATCGCCTGCCCCACCTACAAGGACGCCAAGACCGCGGACGTGGTCAAGGGCTACGCCACCTACGTGGTCAGCAGCGAGGGCCAGGCAGCAGCCGCCAAGGCCGCCGGCTCGGCGCCGCTCTCGAGCACGCTGTCCGGCGACGCCACGACCGCGGTGAAGGCCATCGCGGCCAAGTAGCACCCACCCGCCTCGGGCGACGGGGTCCGTGTCCACCCAGTGGTGGACACGGGCCCCTCAGCCGGTCCGGGACACCGTTCCACCCGACATCGCAGCAGCACCACCAGGACGAGAGGGAGACCCAGTGTCTGCCACCACAGTGAGCAGGAAGCCCCGCCAACGGGTCGGCGACCGGGTCTTCTCCAACCTGACCCGACTGGCCGGTCTGCTGATCCTGGTGGCCCTGGCGGGCGTGGCGATCTTCCTCACCACCGAGGGACTCCCCGCCCTGTCCGCCCCCGCCGACAAGCTCGGCGGGGCGAGCAACCTGCTGGCGTACGTCGCGCCACTGGTGTTCGGCACCCTGCTCGCCGCGGTGCTGGCCCTGGCCATCGCGACACCGCTCGCCCTCGGGGTCGCGCTGGTCATCTCGCACTACGCTCCGCGCCGCCTGGCCCGGCCGCTCGGCTACCTCGTCGACCTGCTGGCCGCCGTACCCTCGGTCGTCTACGGGCTGTGGGGGCTGGCGTTCCTGAGCGTCAAGCTGACCCCGCTCTACGCCTGGCTCGAGGCGCACCTCGGCTGGATCCCGCTGTTCGCCGGCCCGGCGTCGACGACCGGGCGCACCATCCTCACCGCGAGCATCGTGCTGGCGATCATGACCCTGCCGATCATCACCGCGATCACCCGCGAGATCTTCCTGCAGACGCCGGTCCTCAACCAGGAGGCGGCCCTCGCGCTCGGCGCCACCCGGTGGGAGATGATCCGGCTCGCGGTCCTGCCCTACGCCCGCAGCGGCATCGTCTCCGCGGTGATGCTCGGGCTCGGACGCGCACTCGGCGAGACGATGGCGGTCGCGATGGTGCTCTCCGCGAGCGGTGTGGTGAGCCTCAACCTGATCAGCAACACGAACCCGTCCACGATCGCGGCCAACATCGCCCTGAAGTTCCCCGACTCCACGGGCCTGAGCGTCAATGCGCTGATCGCCAGCGGCCTGGTGCTGTTCGTGATCACCTTCGTGGTCAACTTCGCCGCCCGCTCGATCGTGTCCCGCGGCGAGCGGAGGATGGCATGAGCGGCCCGTCGAGGAGCTCCTCGAAGACCTCGACCCCCGCCCCGGAGGCCCCTGCGATGTCCGACCCGACGGCCAGCCCCACGAGCACCCGACGGGTGGGCGCCGGTGACGACCCCGGCACCGGCACCGCGCGGCACATGACGCTCTCCCAGCCGCGGCTCCCGCACTGGGCCGGCTGGCTGGCCGCCGCGGTGTCTGCGGCGCTGGCCGCGCTGGTCAGCCTGACGCTGGGCTGGAACCTGGTCGGCGGGACCGTGCTCGCGGTGGTGCTGTTCGCGGTCGCGCTGCCGACCTGGTCACGGCTCGTCGAGAACTCCCGCGCCGCCAAGGACCGGCTGGTCACCACGCTGGTCTGGTCGGCGTTCGCGATCGCCCTCGTGCCGCTCATCTCGCTGATGTACACCGTGCTCAAGAACGGTCTCGGTGAGATCGACGGGCAGTTCCTCACCTACTCGATGCGCAACGTGATCGGCCAGGGCGGCGGGATCTACCACGCCATCCTCGGCACCCTGCTGATCACCCTGGCCGCGACGCTGATCTCCGTCCCGGTCGGGCTGATGACCTCGATCTACCTCGTGGAGTACGGCGAGCGCGGCCGCACGGCGCGCACCATCACCTTCCTGGTCGACGTGATGACCGGCATCCCCTCGATCGTCGCCGGCCTGTTCGCCTACGCGCTGTTCGTGCTGTTCTTCGGCGAGGGAATCCGGATGGGCTTCGGCGGGGCGGTGGCCCTCTCGCTGCTGATGATCCCGATCGTGGTCCGCTCGTGCGAGGAGATGCTCAAGCTCGTGCCGCACGAGCTGCGCGAGGCGGCGTACGCCCTCGGGGTGCCGAAGTGGCGCACGATCGTCAAGGTCGTGCTGCCGACCGCGCTGCCCGGCATCATCACCGGCATCACGCTGGCGATCGCCCGGGTGATCGGCGAGACCGCCCCGCTGCTGGTGATCGCCGGCTCGACCGACTCGGTGAACCTCAACCTCTTCGCCGAGCGCATGATGACCCTGCCGGTGTTCATCTACTACTCCTACACCCAGCCCGGGGTCCCGGCGGACTACGGCCAGGCCCGGGCCTGGGGCGCCGCCCTGGTGCTGATCGTGATCGTGATGACGTTGAACCTGCTGGCCCGGGCGATCGGCCGCATCTTCTCCCCCAAGACCGCCCGCTGACCTCCGCGTCAGCGGACACCGACGAAAGAACCTGACCTCATGGCGAAGAGCATCGACGTCTCGGACCTCGACATCTACTACGGCGACTTCCTGGCCGTCGAGGGCGTCACGATGACGATCCCCGCCCGGTCCGTGACCGCCCTGATCGGGCCCTCCGGCTGCGGCAAGTCCACCTTCCTGCGCTCCCTGAACCGCATGCACGAGGTGATCCCCGGCGCCCGCGTCGAGGGCAAGATCGTGATCGACGGGCAGGACCTCTACGGCGCCGAGATCGACCCGGTCGAGGTGCGCCGCCAGGTGGGCATGGTCTTCCAGCGGCCGAACCCGTTCCCGACGATGTCGATCTATGACAACGTGCTGGCCGGGTCGCGGCTGAACTCCAAGCGGCTGCCGAAGGCGAAGTCCGACGAGATCGTCGAGAGGTCGCTGCAGGGGGCGAACCTCTGGACGGAGGTCAAGGACCGGCTGAACAAGCCCGGCCAGAGCCTCTCGGGCGGGCAGCAGCAGCGGCTGTGCATCGCCCGCGCGATCGCCGTCGAGCCGCAGGTGCTCTTGATGGACGAGCCGTGCTCGGCGCTCGACCCGATCTCGACCTCGGCCATCGAGGACCTGATCCACGAGCTCAAGAGCGACTACACGATCGTGATCGTCACCCACAACATGCAGCAGGCCGCGCGGGTCTCGGAGGACACCGCGTTCTTCAACCTCGCCGGCGCCGGCAAGCCGGGCAACCTGGTCGAGATGAACCCGACCCGCAAGATCTTCAGCAACCCCGAGGAGAAGGCCACCGAGGCCTACATCTCCGGCCGTTTCGGCTGAGCCTGGTTTTCCGCGTCATAGCGGGGCACTGAGCCCGTCTCGTCTGTACGGCGCCCCGAGGGGGGCCGCCGGACAGGACCGGGTGGCTCGTGCCTCTCCACGGGGGTAGGCACGATCCGCCTGCCTGTCCGCGCGAAGCAGCCGTCAGGGCAGCCGGAACACCAGGCGGAAGACCCAGTAGAAGCCCGCCGCGACCAGACCGGCCGCCGGGAAGGTCGAGATCCAGGCCGCCAGGATGGTCTTGGCCACCCCCCACCGCACCGCCGAGAGCCGCCTGGTCGCGCCGGAGCCCATGATCGCCGAGGTGATGATGTGCGTCGTGGAGACGGGCGCGTGCCAGACGAACGCCGTGGTGTAGAGCACCAGCGCGCCCACCGACTCGGCGGCGAAGCCACGCGGCGGGTCGAGGTGGATGATCTTGCGGCCCAGGGTCCGCATGATCCGGAAGCCGCCGGAGTAGGTGCCGAGCGAGATCGCCGAGGCGGCCGCGAAGATCACCCACAGGGGGAGCCGGGAGTCTGCAGAGACGTAGTGTCCGGTGACCAGGGCCAGGAAGATCACGCCCATCGTCTTCTGGGCGTCCTGCAGGCCGTGACCGAGCGCGAGCGCGGCGGCCGAGAAGGTCTGGGCCAGCCGGAAGCCGCGGGTGACCCGGTGCGGGTTGCGACGCCGGAAGACCCACATGATCGCGAGCATCAGCGCGAAGGCGAGCGCGAAGCCGACCAGCGGCGAGGCGATCATCGGGATCAGCACCTTGTCCACGATGGTCGACCAGCGCACCCGGACCGTGCCGCCGGCCGCGATCGCGGCACCGACCAGCCCGCCGATCAGCGCGTGCGAGCTCGACGACGGCAGCCCGAAGTACCACGTGACGAGGTTCCAGGCGATCGCACCGAGCAGCCCCGCCAGCACGATCACCAGTCCGTGGCTGGGTGTCGAGACCTGCGACAGGTCGATCACCTCGCTGACGGTCTGGGCGACCTTCTGGCCCAGGAACGCACCGACGAAGTTCATCACCGCGGCCATCACCAGCGCGATGCGCGGAGTGAGCGCCCGGGTCGAGATCGCGGTGGCGATGGCGTTGGCGGCGTCGTGGAAGCCGTTGGTGTAGTCGAAGACCAGGGCGACGGCGACGACGGCGACGACGATCGCGAGGTCCACCGTCAGGACTCCTTGACGACGAGCTGCTCGACGATGTTCGCGACCTTCTCGAACGCGTCGATCGCCGCCTCGAGGGAGTCCACGACGTCCTTGAGCTTGAGGACCTCGAGGGCTTCGTACTTGCCGCTGAACAGCTTCGCGAGGATCCGGCGGTAGGACTTGTCGCCGAGGTTCTCCAGCCGGTTGATCTCGATCCAGTACTCCTCGAGGTCCGCCATGCTGCGC
>JBDTXF010000120.1:0-7913 GCA_040006355.1 Nocardioidaceae bacterium
GCCGGGAACGCCGCGCGGAGCTCCATGCGCGCGAGCTCGGCCCCGACGCAGCGGTGGAAGCCGTGCCCGAAGGCGAGGTGCGAGGTCGGGGTGCGCTCCGCGTCGAAGGCCTCGAGGCCCGGTCCGGTGCGGCCGTCGCGGTTCGCGCCGACGAGCTGGCAGACCACCACGTCGCCCTTGGACACCGTCTGCCCGGCGATGTCGACGTCGTGCCTCGGGAAGCGCGGGAAGGCGATCTGCACCACCGACAGGTAGCGCAGCAGCTCCTCGACCGTGCGGTCCACGGTCGCCGGGTCGGTCGCGACCCGGGCGTAGTCCTCGGGGTGGTCGAGCAGCACGGCCGTGCCCAGCGCGAGCATGCTGGCACTCGTCTCGAGGCCGCCGGTGAACACGCCGTCGGCGAGCCCGGCCAGCTCGAAGTCGGTGATCTCGTCCCCGTGCTCGCGGATGATCTGCCCGATCAGGCCCTCGCCGGGCTCGGTGCGCTGCCTGCGGGTCGCCTCCATCAGGAACCTGCGGGAGCCCGACACCGCGCCGAACGTGCCCTGCCCGCCGTAGGACACGTCGAAGCGGGCAGAGCCGAGCTGCCGGAACGTGTCCCGGTCCTCATCAGGCAGGCCGAGCAGCTCGCAGATCACCAGGAACGGCACGGAGAACGCGAACGACGACACCAGGTCGACCGTTCCGGTGTCCGCGGCCGCCTCCTCGAGCTCGTCGAGCTGACGCTCCACGATCTCGGCGATGCGGGGGCGGAGCCGGTCCAGGCGTCGCATCGTGAACTCGGGGGTGAGCAGCCTGCGCAGCCGGGTGTGGTCGGGGGGGTCGGTGAACCCGAGGCCGCCGATGTCGCCGTCGGTGGTCGAGCCACGCGCGCCCATGAACGGCCGGATGTCGTTGCTGTAGCTGGTGGTGTCGGCGAGCACCGCCTTGGCCTCGGCCTCTCCGGTCACCACCCAGATGGTCATCCCGAGGAAGGACGTCAGCTTGCTGACCGGCTGGCGGGACCGGAGGTCGCTGAGCCGCTCGACGGGGTCGACGCCGTTGCGCTGCAGCGGCCAGGACAGCGAGTCGGGCACCCGGTCCAGCTGGGAGAGGTCGATGCCCTCCCCAGCGACGCGCGACAGCACCAGGCGTCGGACCCGAGTCTTGAAGGACGTCGCGAGGCGTGACACGTGCAGGCTCCTGGGGGCGTCGGTGGCAGGACACGGCCGGGGACGGCCTGCCCCTGAGTATGCCGGAGGGTGGATCCCGGTCGCGCCTCGCACCGCGCGCACCCAGGGTGTTTCGGGGCCACCCCCCTTCCTGCGGCTCAGATCGGGCGGTCGTGGAGGATCCGCTGGTAGAGCCGGTGGTCCTGCCAGTCGCCGGCGATGAACAGGAACTTCGGGGCGAGACCGTAGTACTCGAAGCCGGAGCGCTCCAGGACCCGCTGGGAGGCGACGTTGTGCACCAGCGTGCCCGCCTCGAGCCGGTGCAGCCCACGGCGGGCCGCCTGCTCGCAGGCGAACCCCACCGCCCCCGATGCCAGCCCGCGTCCGGTGTGCTGCCCATCGACCCAGTAGCCGATGCTCGCGCTGCGCAGCACGCCCATCACGAGGTTGTTCAGGTTCACCCGTCCCACCACGTCCTCACCCAGGGTCAGCAGCCACGGCACGACGAGTCCCTGGGCGGCCGTCTCGAGCTGGGCGAGGATCGCGACGGTCTGACCCTCGACGGTGAAGAAGCTCTCCTCGCGCCTCGGTTCCCACGGCTCGAGGTGCGCTCGGTTGCGCCGGTAGGCGTCGGTCAGGGCGGGGCCGTCCGCGGCGGACAGCTGGTGGATCCGGTAGCCCTCGGGTAGCACCCGACGAGGCTAGCCGCCTCAGCAGCCGGACCGGAGGTAGCCCCGCTGACCGGGAGCCCGCAGGTCCCGGTCGCGGTAGAGGATCGACCACACGTCGCCGCGCGCGGCGCACGCCCTGCGGTAGCCGGCGCGGCCCTGATCGGCGTACTCGACCTCGATCACGTGGGCGCCGTAGAGCCGCCGGTAGGCATCGCACTCCGCGTAGACCTCACAGTCCTCCGCGACCGCGAAGTCGAAGCCGGTGCGCCGGACCTCGGCCCCGGTGAGCTCAGCGGTGTTCTTCTGGGCGACCGCCAGCCCGGCGCGATGCCCGCTGCGCACCAGGAGACGCGCCACTGCCAGGTTGTCGACGCGGGTGAGCCGGTGCCGGGACCGGGTCCAGCTGTCGAGGTTGTCCGGCTCGAGCCCCTCGTCGCCGGCGGCGGCGCACCGGGCGGCCCACCGGCCGAGCACGCCGCCCAGCTCCGAGCGCCGGTCGGCGGTCCGGGTGTCCAGCAGCACCTCGTCCGGCCAGCCGGCGTCCCGGAGCGGCCGGCCCCCGACCCGGAGCAGCAGGCGGGGATGGTGCCGCTGCCACCACCGGAGCTCGCCGGGCTGGGTCTGGAAGGCGTTGACGTAGCAGACGTCGTAGCGCCCCGCCGGTCTCGCGTCGCGGTCCCGGGTGACCACCCGGACCGCGTCGGCGGGACGGTAGGCAGCGCCGAGCTGGTAGTCCGCCGGCGCGTTCACCGGGGGTGCCGGCACGGCAGGGTGCGCCTGCGCGCGCGAGGGGACGGCGGACAGGGCGAACGCCGCTGCCATCAGCAGGGCGATCGCGATCACCGTCCAGCGGACCCAGCGAGGCTTCACCGCGCCATCCTCGCACTCCCCGATGTGCACTCGCATCCGCATAGTGCAACAATGCACTCTGTGACGACGAGTGCAGTCCCGCGCGACGTACGCCGGCTGACGACCGAGCGTCGGGTCAGCGACTGCGCCCAGCGGCTGGCCGACCAGCACGGGCTGGACGGCTTCACCATGGAGGACCTCGCCGGGGCCGCCGGGGTCTCACGGCGCACCTTGTTCAACTACTTCCCCGGCAAGCTCGACGCGATCCTCGGCCCCGGTCCCGACCTCTCGGAGGAGGCCCTGGCGATCTTCCGCGCCGGTGGACCGCACCACGACCTGGTGGAGGACCTCGCGGTGCTCGCGCACGGCCTGCTGACCGACGAGGCGCTCGGCTGGGACGAGGTCGCCCGGCACCGCCGGCTGCTGAGATCGAGCTCCCGGCTGCTCGCCGCCGCTCTGGACCGCTTCGAGCTCATGTCCGAGCGCCTGGTCGAGGAGATCCTGGCCCGTGAGGGGCCGACCTTCGACACCGCCCGTGCCCGGGTGGCGATCAAGGTGCTCGGCGCCTTGTTCGAGGTCTCCCTCGACGGCTTCCTCGCCGACCCGCACCAGCACGCGGTCGCCGACCTGTTCACCGACAGCCTGCGCACCGCGCGCGAGCTGCTCGCCTGACGCATCCGCACTGCACAACGTCCAGCCCCAGCCCCAGGAGATCCCGCCATGGCAACGCTGCTCTACCGGCTCGGCAAGACCGCGTTCCGACGCTGGCCGGTCTTCTTCGCGGGCTGGCTGGTGGTGATCATCGCCGTCGGCGCCGTCGCCACGACGATGTCCAAGCCGATGACCGACTCGTTCTCGATCCCGGGCATCCCCTCGGAGAAGGCTGCGAACCTCCAGTCCGCGCTCTTCCCGACCTCGGTGGACGCCTTCGACCAGGCCTCGGTCAACGTGGTGGTGCAGGCACCGAAGGGTCACACGCTCGACGAGCCTGCCTACTCCACCGCCGTGGACGACCTGGTCGCCGCGATCCGGACCGTGCCGCAGGTGCCGAGGAACGCACCCCTGGCCAACCCGGTCATCGCCTCGCAGACCCAGCTCACGGCGATCCTGGCAGCAGCTAGGAAGAGCGGGACCTCCACCACCCGGGCCGAGTCGAACGCACAGGCGCTCTCCCCGCTGGCCCAGGACGGCCGCACCGGCACCCTGAGCTTCGCCTACGACGTGAAGACGCCCGCGGACATCACGACGTCCAGCCAGCAGCGGCTCCTGGACGTGATGGCCGACGCGCGCACCCACGGACTCACCGTCGAGGCCAACGGGTCGGGCATGAGCAGCTTCAGCGGGACCGGCGGCTCCTCGGAGCTGATCGGCGTCGCGGTCGCGCTCCTGGTGCTGATCTTGACCTTCGGGTCGCTGGTCGCAGCCGGCCTCCCGCTGCTCACGGCCCTCTTCGGGGTCGGCCTCGGCCTGACCGGGATCACCGCGATGACCGCCTTCATGGACATCGGCTCCACCACCCCCATCCTGGCGACCATGATCGGGTTGGCGGTCGGGATCGACTACGCGCTTTTCATCCTGGCCCGCTACCGGGGCGAGCTGCGGCACACCGACGACCGTGAGGAGGCCGTCGGGATCGCGGTCGGCACCGCCGGCTCCGCGGTGGTCTTCGCCGGCGCGACCGTGCTGATCGCGCTGACCGCTCTGTCCGTGGTGCGCATCCCCTTCCTCACCGCGATGGGCCTCGCAGCCGCCGCGACGGTGCTGATCGCCGTGCTGGTGGCGCTGACGCTGCTGCCGGCGATCCTCGGGCTGGCCAAGTCGAGGTCCTTCGGGCTGCGGGTCCGCCGCTACCGCCCCCGGCACGACACCGAGGGCCGGGTCCTCAACAACGGCGTGCGCTGGGCCCGCTTCGTCGGCCGCAAGCCGGTCGCCGTGGTGCTGCTCGTCGTGGTGGCGCTCGGCGCCCTCGCCGTACCTCTGAAGGACCTGCACCTGGCGTTCCCCACCGACAGCACCGCCTCACCCGCCACCACCCAGCGCAAGGCCTCGGACCTGATGGCTGCCGCCTTCGGGCCGGGTCGCGAAGGGCCCCTGCTGGTCGTCGTCGACGCCCGCGGCATCGCCCGGGCCGGCGACCGTCCGGCAGCGTTCGGCAGGGTCGCCTCGTGGGCGGCCGGCCAGGCGGGTGTGAGCAACGCCCAGATCGTGGCCACCAACCGCGGCGGCACCGGCGCGCAGGTGCTGGTCACCCCCTCCACCGGTCCCGACGACACGGCCACCGAGACCCTGCTCTCCGACCTCCGCACGGGTCAGTCCGACATCGAGCGACGGACGGGCACGACGACGGGGGTCACCGGGCTGACCGCGATCACCACCGACGTCTCGGAGCGGCTGAGCGGGGCGCTGCCGGTCTACCTCGCGATCGTGATCGGGCTCGCGTTCCTGCTGCTGATGATCGTGTTCCGCTCGATCCTGGTGCCGCTGACCGCCACCTTGGGATTCCTGCTCTCGGTGCTGGCCACCCTCGGCGCGACCGTCGCGGTGTTCCAGAGGGGTGCCTTCGGCCTGATGGAGGGCCAGCCGATCGTCAGCTTCATGCCGATCTTCCTGATCGGCGTGGTGTTCGGCCTGGCGATGGACTACCAGGTCTTCCTGGTGACGCGCATCCGGGAGGCGCACGTGCACGGCGCCAGCCCGCGCGAGGCGGTGGTGGACGGCTTCCGCAACAGTGCCCGGGTGGTGGCGGCCGCCGCGGTCATCATGACCTCGGTGTTCGCGGCGTTCATGCTGCAAGACGAGCCGATCATCAAGTCGATGGGCTTCGCACTCGCGATCGCCGTCGTCTTCGACGCGTTCCTGGTCCGGATGACGCTGATCCCGGCGCTGATGTACCTGATGGGCGAGAAGGCATGGTGGCTGCCGGGGTGGTTGGACCGACTGCTGCCCAACGTCGACGTCGAGGGCGAGAAGCTGATCCGTCCGCACCTGATGGTCGGCAAGCATCGCGCCGACGTCGAGGTCGACGACGTGCCCGCGGGCGTCTAGCCCCTACTCCCACTCGATGGTGCCGGGGGGCTTGCTGGTGATGTCCAGCACCACCCGGTTGACCTCGCGGACCTCGTTGGTGATCCGGGTGGAGATCGTCTCCAGGACGTCGTAGGGCAGCCGGCCCCAGTCGGCGGTCATCGCGTCCTCGGAGGTCACCGGCCGCAGGACGACGGGATGGCCGTAGGTGCGGGCGTCGCCCTGCACGCCCACCGACCGCACCTCGGCCAGCAGCACCACAGGGAACTGCCAGATGTCGCGGTCCAGACCCGCGCGGGTGAGCTCCTCGCGGGCGATCGCGTCCGCCTCGCGCAGGATCTCGAGCCGCTCGAGGGTGACCTCGCCGATGATCCGGATGCCCAGCCCCGGCCCCGGGAACGGGTGCCGCCAGACGATCTCGGCGGGCAGGCCCAGCTGCTCGCCGACCAGTCGCACCTCGTCCTTGAACAACGTGCGCAGCGGCTCCACGAGCTCGAACTCGAGGTCGTCGGGCAGACCGCCGACGTTGTGGTGCGACTTGATGGTGGAGGTGCCCGCGCCACCACCGGACTCCACGACGTCGGGGTAGAGCGTGCCCTGCACCAGGAAGTCGACCTTCTCGCCCTGCGCCGCCGCGTCCCCGATGATCTCGACCGCAGCGGCCTCGAAGACCCGGATGAACTCCCGGCCGATCGCCTTGCGCTTCGCCTCCGGATCAGCCACCCCGGCGAGCGCGTCGAGGAACCGCTTCTCGGCGTCCACGACGTGCAGCGAGACGCCGGTCGCCGCGACGTAGTCCCGCTCGACCTGCTCGGCCTCGCCCTTGCGGAGCAGCCCGTGGTCGACGAAGACGCAGGTGAGCTGGTCACCGATGGCACGCTGGACGAGCGCAGCCGCGACCGCGGAGTCCACGCCCCCCGAGAGGCCGCAGATCGCCTGTCGGTCGCCGATCAGGGTGCGGATCCTCTCGATCTGCTCCTCGACGATGTTGACCATCGTCCAGGTCGGCCGGCAGCCCGCGATGTCGAGGAGGAAGTGGCTGAGCACCTGCTGGCCGTACTCCGTGTGCAGCACCTCCGGGTGCCACTGGACGCCGGCCAGCCGGCGGTCGAGGTCCTCGAACGCCGCCACCGGGGTGCCGACCGTCGAGGCGAGCACGTCGAAGCCCGGCGGGGCCGCGACGACCGAGTCACCGTGGCTCATCCACACCTTGTGCTGGCGCGGGATGTCCGCGAGCAGGGTGCCGGAGTCGGTGACCTCGACCGGGGTGCGGCCGTACTCCGAGCGGCCGGTCCGTCGCACCTCCCCGCCGAGCTTGAGGGCCATCGCCTGGAAGCCGTAGCACATCCCGAACACCGGCACCCCCGCGTCGAAGACGTCGGCGTCCACGTGGGGTGCGCCCGGCTCGTAGACCGAGGACGGTCCGCCGGACAGGATGATCGCCTTCGGCCCACGGGCCAGCATCTCGGCGACCGGCATCGTGTGCGGGACGATCTCGGAGTAGACCCGGGACTCGCGCACCCGGCGGGCGATGAGCTGGGCGTACTGCGCCCCGAAGTCGACGACGAGGACCAGGTCGTGCTCTGTCACGGCTCGGTTCACCGGAACCCTTCTGGAGTCGGTGGCGGTGAGACCGGGAGTCTATCGGCCCTCCGAGGAGGCGTTGGCCCGCGCCGCAGCCTGCAGACAGTTTCCCAGGGGCCCCTGGGAAACGTGCATGCCCCTGCTGAAACAACACTGGGGTGATGACAGTTTCCCAGGGGCCCCTGGGAAACTGTCATACCCCCCGCACCGCGGGAGGGTCAGGAGACGGCGACGATCAGGAGCCGCAGGGCGCCGGGGGCCTCGACGGGGACCACCGGGTGCGCGGGCGCCACCGGCTCGAGCCGGACGTAGGGCGTGCCGAGCGCGGGGCGTGCGTCGACCTCGCCCTTGTTCGGCCACAGCGCCATGACCCTCTCGGCCTGCGCTGTGATGGTCAGGGACGGGTTGACCCCGAGGTTCGCGGAGATCGCCGAGCCGTCCACGACGTGCAGGCCCTCGTGGCCGTACATCCGCTGGTAGGGGTCGACCACACCGGTCTGCGCCGACTCCCCGATCGTGCAGCCGCCGATGAAGTGCGCCGTGAGCGGCCGGTTGAACGGCTCGCCGATCGAGCCGCCGGGCTTGCCGCCGATGATCTCGGCCATCTTCCGGACCGCCTGGTTGGCGACCGGGA
>JBDTXF010000121.1:0-7840 GCA_040006355.1 Nocardioidaceae bacterium
CCGACTTCAGGTTCCTGTCCACGTTCAAGAACATCTTCGCGGTGCTGGTCATCTGGCTGCCGGTGATGATGGTCGGGATCGTCGGCCTGGCCCTGCTGATCCACGCCAGTCCCGGGCGCTTCGGCGCGGCGATGCGGTTCGTCTACTTCGTGCCCGGCGCGCTGGCCGGGATCGCCAACTTCACCCTGTGGGTCTACCTGCTCAACCCCGGGCAGTCTCCGATCGAGTCGTTCTGGCACCACCTCGGCATCACCTCGATCAAGCAGGCGGTGGCGACGCCGGGGCATCTCCCGTTCATCCTCGCCGCGATGATGTTCTTCCAAGGGGTCGGCTCCTGGATCGTGGTCGTCAACGGTGGCCTGAACGGCATCTCCGAGGACGTCCTCGAGGCGGCGGCGATCGACGGTGCCGGAGCCTGGGGCATCGCCTGGCACGTCAAGCTCCCGATCATCCGGCCGTGGGTCGGCTACGCCGCCCTGATGAACCTGGCCTACGGGTTCCAGCTCTTCCTCGAGCCACAGCTGCTCGACCAGGTGGCGTCGAACGCGATCCCCGACCAGTGGACACCCACCCAGCTCGGATATGCGTTCGCCTTCACGAACACCAACTTCCCCGCGGCGGCCGCGATGTCGCTGATCCTGCTCGTGATCACCCTGGTCATCGGTCTGCTGATCGTCTTCCGCAGCGGACTGTTCGGAGAGGAGCGCTGATGGCCGCCTCAGGTCCCACCCAGTCCGGGATCGCCGCATGGAGCGCCGGACGGCTGGCCAGGGTCGTCACGATGCTGTTCGTGGCGGCGATCTTCGTCTTCCCGATCGTCGGCTTCATCGCGATGGCGTTCCGTGACAACGACGGCGTGCAGGCCGGCACCGGTGGGCTCCTCGGCCTCGGCGGGATCTCCTGGGACAACGCGAAGTTCAGCTGGTCGCAGATCCAGGGGTTCGGCCCGGGCAACGGGGGCCTGTTCGCGAGGTGGGTGCTCAACTCGGTCATCGTCGCCGTGGGCGGAGCCCTCATCGCCGTCGTGGCCGGCCTCCCAGCGGGCTACGCGATGGCCCGGCTGCGGTTCCGCTTCCGGCGCCCGATGCTCATGATCACCCTGGTCACCATGGTGATGCCGAACACCGTCCTGGTGATCCCGCTGTTCCTGGAGGTCAACGCGGTCAACGCGGTCGGTCAGCTGTGGCCGGTGGTCGTGATCATGGGGTTCTTCCCGTTCGGGGTCTACCTCGCCTACATCCACTTCAGGACGTCGATGCCGGTCGAGCTGGTCGAGGCGGCACGCATGGACGGTCTGGGGGAGGTGTCGATCTTCCTGAGGATCGCCACCCCGATCTCCAAGCAGGCCGTCGTCCTGGTCACGTTCTTCGCGTTCGTGGCCAACTGGACGAACTACTTCCTCCCCCTGGCGCTGCTGTCCTCCAACCAGGAGCACAAGACGGTGTCGACGGGACTGCAGGACCTGATCGGTGCGAGCCCGCTCTTCAACCCGACGGTCGCCGCCGGGCTTGACGTCAAGCTCTACATGCCTCAGCTCGCCCTCGCGACGTTCCTCAGCATGCTGCCGCTCCTCGCGGTCTTCATCGGAGCCCAGCGCTACCTGATCCGCGGCGAGACGGTCGGGGCGGTGAAGGGCTGATGCCTCTGGTCCCTGCGCTCCCTGAGCTGTCCCCACACGAGGGCTACACCCTCGAGCGGCCGTCGGACCCGCGCCCGATCGTGGTGATCGGGGCAGGTGGGATCGTCCGTGACGCCCACCTCCCGGCGTACGCCAAGGCGGGCTTCGAGGTGGCCGTGCTGTGCGACATCGACGAGGACCGCGCGCGGGTCCTGGCCGAGCAGTACGCCGTGCCCGAGGTGCGCGGCTCCGTGGCCGCCGCCGTGGAGGCGGCCCCGCGCGGGGCGGTGTTCGACGTCGCGCTGATGCCCGAGCACCAGCTCGCCACCTTGGAGCAGCTGCCCGACGGTGCGCCGGTGCTGATCCAGAAGCCGATGGGTCACCGGCTCTCGGAGGCCCAGGCGGTCCTGGACGTCTGCCGTCGCAAGGCGCTGGTCGCGGCGGTGAACACCCAGCTGCGCTTCTGCCCGTACGTCGCGAGCGCCCGTGCGCTGATCGCCTCCGGCGCCCTCGGCGAGCTGTACGACGTGGAGGTCCGGGTGTCGGTGAAGACGCCGTGGGAGCTGTTCCCGGCGGTGCTCACCCTGGACCGTCTCGAGCTGAACATGCACAGCGTGCACTACCTGGACCTGCTGCGGTCCTTCCTCGGCAACCCGGCCGGGGTGTCCGCCACGACGGTGCGGCACCCGACGAAGTCGACCGCGAACAGCCGCTCGGACATCATCCTGCACTATCCGGAGCGACGGCTGAGGGCCGTCGTCTCGACCAACCACGACCACCACTTCGGGCCGACCTATGAGGAGAGCTTCGTCAAGTGGGAGGGCACCCGCGGTGCCGTGCGGGCGCAGATGGGCCTGCTGCTCGACTACCCCGGCGGCGGTCCGGACGTGCTGGAGGTCAACCTCGACGACGAGCCGGACCTGGGCTGGCGGCCGCTGGCCTTCGAGGGCAGCTGGTTCCCCGACGCGTTCATCGGCTCGATGGGCGTGCTGCACCGCTATCTCGAGGGGTCCCTGTCCTCGCTGCCGACCGGGGTCGAGGACGTCTTCGCGACGATGGCGGTCATCGAGGCTGCCCACGAGGACGCGGCCCGGCACGGCGTCGCACCGGCGTACGAACTCGCGGGGAGTGCTCATGCCTGAGGATGACCAGCTGCCGCTGCACGGCATCACCGTGCTCGACTTCAGCCAGTTCCTCGCCGGCCCGGTGGCGACGTTGCGGCTGGCCGACCTCGGCGCGCGGGTGATCAAGGTGGAGCGGCCCGGACCCGGTGACCTGGGCCGTGGCCTCGCGTTCGCCGGACGGATGGCGGGCGACGACAGCCTGTCCTTCCATGCCATGAACCGCAACAAGGAGAGCGTCACCGCCGACCTGAAGGACCCCGAGGACCTCGCCTTCGTGCGGCAGCTCGTGGCCGGAGCGGACGTGCTGGTGTCGAACTTCCGGCCGGGGGTGATGGAGCGCATCGGTCTCGACTACGAGTCGGTGCGCGCGCTCAACCCCCGCCTCGTCTACGGCAGCGTGAGCGGCTTCGGGGACACCGGACCGTGGAAGGACCGTCCGGGTCAGGACCTGCTCGCCCAGTCGGTGACCGGTCTGCCCTGGCTGAACGGCTCGGCCGAGGATCCACCGGTCCCGGTCGGGATCGCGGTGGCCGACCACCTCGCGAGCTGCCACCTGGCGCAGGGCATCACCGCTCTGCTGGTGCGGCGCTTCCGCACCGGTCAGGGCGGCCTCGTGCAGACCAGCCTGCTGGAGGCCCTGCTCGACCTGCAGTTCGAGCTGTTGACCACCAGGCTCAACGACCCGACGGTGCACGTCCGGCGCAAGGGACCTCGCTCCGCTCACGCCTTCCTGCCCGCGCCGTACGGCCTCTACCCGACCTCGGACGGCTACCTCGCGCTGGCGATGAGCCCGGTCGACACGATCGGCCGGCTGATCGAGGTGGACGAGCTCGTCGCATTGAGCGACCCCGCGACGTGGTGGACGCGGCAGGGCGAGATCGAGGAGCTGATCGCGGCCCGTCTCGCGACCGGCACCCGGGACCACTGGCTCGAGGTGCTGGACGCCGCCGACGTGTGGTGCGCCCCGGTGCTGACCCTCGAGGAGCTGATCGAGCACGAAGGGTTCGCAGCGATCGCGATGACCCAGCAGGTGGTCCGCGACGACGGAGCCGGTGGGACGTCGACGGTGACCAGCACGCGGGGACCGCTGCGGGTCGACGGCGCCCGACTCGTCGGCTCCCGTCCGGCCCCGCGTCTGGGCGAGCACACCGACGCTGTGCGCGAGGCCCTGGCGCGCGAGGAGGACCGATGACGCGGCTGCGTGGCATGACCTGGGAGCACGCCCGCGGCTTCGACAGCATGGTCGCCGCCTCGACGGCGTACGCCGATCTCACCGGGGTCCGGGTGACGTGGGAGTCCCGATCGCTGCAGGCCTTCGCCGACGAGCCACTGGACCGGCTGGCCGCGGACCACGACCTGCTGGTGATCGACCACCCGCACATCCCGCTGGCCGCCGAGGACGGCGTGCTCGCACCGCTCGACGGCGTCGGGCACGACGACGAGCTCGCCGTGCTCGCCGCCCAGTCGGTCGGCGCCTCGCACGCGAGCTACCGCCACGACGGCCACCAGTACGGCCTGGCCAGCGATGCCGCCGCCCAGGTCAGCGCCACCCGGCCCGACCTGCTGGAGGAGCACCCGCGAGACTGGGACGCGGTGCTGGACCTGGCCCGCGCGGGCCGGGTGCTGTGGCCGGCGAAGCCGATCGACGCCTTCTCGAGCCTGGTCACCCTGGCCGCCAACAACGGCACGCCGCCCGCCGCGACGCCGGGGGTCTTCCTGGCCGCGGACGACGCGGCCCCGGTCCTGGACCGGATGCGGGAGCTGGCGGCGCACGTGCCGGCCTGGAACCTCGATGCCAACCCCATCGAGGTCGCCGAGGCGCTGTCCGGCGGCGACGAGTGGGCCTACGTGCCCCTGCTGTTCGGCTACACGAACTACTCCCGCCGCGGCTACCGGTCCAGACGGCTGCGCTACGTCGACATCCCGGCCGGCGCCGAGGGTGTCCGGGGCTCACTGCTCGGCGGAGCGGGCATCTCGGTCTCGGCGCGCTCCGGCGACCTGGCGGCGGCGCGGGACTTCGCGTTCTGGGTGGCCTCCGCACAGGCCCAGGCGGGCGTCTACTACACCGCCGGAGGACAGCCCGGCAACGCGGTCGCCTGGGAGGACACCGCGGTCAACGAGGACTGCTGGGACTTCTTCACCGGCACCCGGGCGACGCTCGAGGGCGCCTTCGTCCGGCCCCGCACCGCCGGCTACATCGCGTTCCAGGACCAGGCCTCGCCCTGGGTCACCGAGGCGCTCCGCGGGGACCTCACCGACCGCGTGCTGGTGGGCCGCCTCAACGACCTCGCCGCCACCCTGCTGAGCGACCGACACCTGGCGGAGGAGCCGAGATGAACACCGTGGACCGCTGGTTCGAGGACTACGAGGTGGGGGAGAGCCGCCGCAGCGTCGGGCGCACCATCACCGAGTCCGACATCGTCCTGCACGCGGGACAGACCGGGGACTTCTTCCCGCACCACATGGACGCCGAGTGGACCGCCACCCAGCCGTTCGGACAGCGGATGGCGCACGGCACGCTGATCCTCTCGGTCGCCGTCGGCATGACAGCGGGCGACATCAACCCGCAGTCGATGAGCTATGGCTACGACACCATCCGCTTCATCAAGCCGGTGTTCATCGGGGACACCATCACCGTCACCGCCGAGATCACCGAGAAGACCGACCACCGGCGTCGCCCCGACCAGCACGGCTACGTCCACGAGCTGGTCACCGTGGTCAACCAGCGCGCTGAGACGGTGCTGGTGCTCACCCACCTCTACCTGACCAACAAGCGCGCGCCGTCCTCGCCGTGACCGCACTGAGGCTGGTCGGTCGGGACTTCGACGGGTTCCGGGCCGCGGTGTCCGCACACGCTGCCGGCTGGCCCGGGACGGTCGAAGCCCGCTGGCACTCCCTGCGCGACCTGCAGGACCTCACCGTCGGTGGTGCGGCGATGCACGACGGCAGCACCGACCTCGTCGTCGTCCCCGCCGACTGGCTGCCCGCGCTCGCGGAGGCCGGTGCGGTCCGGTCCCTGTCACCGATGCTCGACCGGGCTGCCCCCGACGGCTGGCCCGGCTGCTGGTGCCCGTCGTTCCACGAGGGCATCGGCTATGCCGGGCAGGTGTGGGGACTGCCGTTCCACGACGGCCCGCAGCTGCTGTTCACCCGCACCGACCTGTACGACGACCCACGGCAGCAGGCGCGCTACGAGGAGGAGCACGGCGTGCCGCTCGCGCCGGCGCGGACCTGGGTGGAGCTGCTGGCGCAGGCCTCCTGGTTCACCCGCGGCCCCGACCTGCACGGGACGGTCCTGGCCGGGGCACCGGACGGCCACAACAACGTCTACGACTTCGCGGTGCAGCTGTGGCTGCGCGGCGGCGACCTGCTCCGGGGCGGCAAAGTCGTCCTGGACTCCCCGGCGGCCGCGGAAGCACTGGTGTTCCTGCGGGACCTCGCGACCCGGCTCGTCACGCCGCACGCACACGACCTCGACAGCGTGCAGAGCGGCGCGGAGTTCGCGGCCGGACGGGTCGCCACGATGCTGAACTGGGCCGGGTTCGCCGCCTTCGGGCGGGAGCCGGGGAGCCCGGTGCACGGTCGCGTCCACTGCTCGCCGGCCCCCTCGGCGGAGGACGGGAGCCCGACTACCACGGTCAACGCGTTCTGGGCGGCCGCGGTGAGCACCGGGTCGGCACAGCACGAGACGGCGTGGGACTACCTCCTGCACGCGACCTCGGCCCGGATGGACCGGGAGACCAGTCGGGCCGGCGCGTCGGGTGCGCGGCTGAGCACCTGGCAGGACGAGGGACTGCTGTCCGCATGCCCTGAGCTGTCGCTGTTCGCCGGGGCCCACGAGCACTCCCGTCCGCTGTGGCGGGTCCCGCAGCTCCCCTTCGTCGTCGACGTGCTGAGCTCACTGGTCGACGACGTCGTCTGGGCCGGGGCACCCGTCGAGCCGTCGCTCACGGTGGCAGCACACGACATCGCCGTGCTTCTGCGGACACCCGGACCGGCCCGTGCCCCTTCGCAGCGCCACCTCGTCGACCACGACCACCAGGAGAACCAGTGACCACGATCATCGGCGTCGACGTGACCGACGTACGCTTCCCGACCTCGCGCACCATGGACGGCTCGGACGCGATGAACAAGGACGGCGACTACTCGGCCGCCTACGTCGTGCTGCGCACCGACGACGACGCGCTCTCGGGGTTCGGCTTCACGTTCACGATCGGGCGCGGCAACGACATCTGCGTGCTGGCCGCCCGACAGCGGGCCGAGCCGCTCGTGGGTCGCGTGGTGGAGGAGGTGGTCGCCGACCTCGGTGGTGTCTACCGCGAGCTCGCCTCCGACTCACAGCTGCGCTGGCTCGGCCCGGAGAAGGGCGTCGAGCACCTCGCCCTGGCAGCGGTGATGAACGCGGTCTGGGACCTCGCCGCCCGGGCTGCGGGCAAGCCGCTGTGGCGGCTGCTGGTCGACCTGACCCCGCAGCAGCTCGTCGAGGTCGCCGACCTGACCTACCTCTCGGACGCGCTGACAGAGCAGGAGGCCGTCGCGATGCTCGAGCAGATGGTGCCGGGCAAGGAGCAGCGGGTCGCGGACCTGGAGCGCTCCGGCTACCCGTGCTACACCACCTCGGCCGGCTGGCTCGGCTACTCCGACGAGAAGCTGCGCCGGCTCTGCCAGGAGGCCGTGGACAGCGGCTACCGGCACATCAAGCTCAAGGTGGGCGCGAGCCTCGAGGACGACCGCCGGCGCTGCGCGATCGCTCGCGAGGTGATCGGTGACCAGGCGCACCTGATGATCGACGCCAACCAGGTCTGGGACGTGCCGCAGGCGATCGAGTGGGTGAAGGAGCTCAGTGAGTTCAGGCCGCTGTGGATCGAGGAGCCGACCAGCCCCGACGACGTCCTGGGGCACGCGACCATCCGCCGCGCGGTCGCGCCGATCGGGGTGGCGAGCGGCGAGCACGGCATGAACCGCGTGCTGTTCAAGCAGATGTTCCAGGCCGGGGCGCTGGACTACTGCCAGCTGGACTCGTGCCGGCTGGCGAGCGTGAACGAGATCATCGCGGTCTACCTGCTCGCGAAGAGGTTCGGCGTCCCGGTGTGTCCCC
>JBDTXF010000122.1:0-7829 GCA_040006355.1 Nocardioidaceae bacterium
CGGCAGCAGGGCGCCGATCCGCGGGTAGGCGCCACTGTCCTGGACGATGTCGAGCCGGTAGGACCGCACCCGCCCGTCGCGGTCGCCGCCGATGGTGACGCGCTGGACCTGGCCCCGGCCGTGCGTCATGGCGACCATGTTCTCCGAGCGGGTCTCCACCCAGGTGACCGGACGGTCGAAGTGCCGGGCCGCCCAGCCCACGGTGACCGCCTCCGGGTCGGCGCCGAACTTCGCGCCGAAGGCACCGCCGACGGCCGGGGTGATCACGTGCACCTGCTCGATGGTCAGCCCCAGTAGCCCGGCGACCGTCGCCTGGGTGTGCTCGGCGCCCTGGTTGGGGATCCACGTGGTCAGGCGTCCGTCGGCCTCCCACACTGCGGCCGCACTCCGCACCTCGAGCGGCGCCACTGCCACCCGCTGGTTGACGACCCGCTGGCGGACCACCACCTCGCACCCGAGGAAGATGGGGTCCTCGGACTCCGGGGCCCGGGCGAAGGCCACGTTGGTGCCGGCCTCGGGGAACAGGAGGGTCTCGCTGGCGGCAGCCGTCTCCGGGTCGACCACGGCCGGCAACGGCTCATAGTCCACGTCCACGAGCTCTGCGACGTCCTCGCCGTCGTAGCGGCCGTCGGTGAGCACCATCGCGACGGGCTCCCCGACGTAGCGCACCGTGTCGGCGGCCAGCAGCGGCAGGCCCATCGCGGCGGGGTACATCGGGAAGGCCGGCGCAGGTGGCGGCACGTCGGTGAGGTCGGCGGCCGTGACGACAGCGACGCAGCCCTCGACGGCCAGCGCCGCCGACGCGTCGATGCCGGTGATCCTGGCGTGCGCGAGCGGCGAGCGGACGAAGGTGGCCCGCAGCGCGCCGGTCAGCCGGTCGTCGACGACGTCCTCGGTGTAGACCGCCCCGGTGGTCAGGAACTCAGGGTCCTCCAGCCGCTGGACACGCGTGCCGAGGATGCTGCCTCGGGGCAGGCCGACGGCCGTCATCGACGACGCACCGGCGGATGAGGACGCTTCGGCACGGGAACCCCTTGATCGCGCTGGCTGGACCCCGCCGAGGGTAGTGCTCCACGGGTCCCAGGGCTAGCCGCCGTCAGCTCCCGGCGATCAGGATGCTGAAGGTGACCGCGGAGCTGCCGGCTGCGTCCCCGGTGGCGGAGAGACCACCCCGGGTGCCCGAGGCGACCGTTCCGGCGCTGTCGGCCAGCAGCCCGGTGATGTGCCCGGAGCTGGAGCCGGTCGCACCCGACCGAGCCGTCTGGCCGGCCGGCCCGGTCAGCGTCGTCGTCGAGGAGCCCTTGTCGGCCCAGTAGCTGACCAGCCAGCTGCGGCCGTCGGCGGCTGTCACCGTCGGGGTGGTGTGCACCGTCGAGGAGGTGGCTTGCAACGCCGAGGCGGACACCGCGACCGGCTTGGTCGGGTCGGCACCGCGGTAGGCCGCCAGCGTAGTGACGTCATTGGCGGCCACGCTCGAGGTGACCGTCACCGTCTTGCCCGCGTCCGTTGCGACGGCCGTCCTGGTGTAGGCCCGCCCGGCCGTTCCGCTGCCGTCCTGCGCCTCGATCTGGGTCCAGCCGGTCGGGCCGGTGTAGGTCGGGGTAGTGGTGTTGCCGGTGAAGAACAGCACCAGCGTGTCCCCGGCCTGGACCCCTGAGGGGATCACCACGCTGTGGGCCGTGCGGTTGCCCTGCGTGCTGGCACCTCCCACATAGCTGAGGTGGTCCACGGTCTGCGGGTCGGTCGGGGTCGCGGTCACCGTGTCGGTGCCGGTGGCTCCGTGGCTGTCGGTGACCGTCAGGCTGACCGTCCTGCCGCCGGACGTCGCATAGTCGTGCGAGGGCGCGATCTGCGAGCTGTGCGCCGTGCCGTCCCCGAAGTCCCAGTCGTAGGTGATCGCGTCGCCGTCCGGGTCGGTCGACGTCGAGGCGTCGAACGAGCAGGTCAGGTTCGTGCAGCCGGTCAGGGTGGCGTGCGCGACCGGTGCCTGGTTCACCGGGGGAGCCGTCGTGGTGGCGGTCACCGTGTCGGTGCCGGTGGCTCCGTGGCTGTCGGTGACCGTCAGGACCACCGGGTGGTCGCCACCCGTCGTGTAGTCGTGCGAGGGCGCGATCTGCGAGCTGTGCGTCGTGCCGTCCCCGAAGCTCCAGTCGTAGGTGATCGCATCGCCGTCCGGGTCGGTCGACGCCGAGGCGTCGAACGAGCAGGTCAGGCTCGTGCAGGCGGTCACCGTTGCATGCGCCACCGGCGCGGCGTTGGCGGGCGGGGCGGTCGGGTTCGCGGTCACCGTGCTGGTGCCCGTCGCGCCGCTGGTGTCGGTGACCGTCAGCGTCACCTGGTGAGCGCCCGAGGTCGCGAAGGGGTGGGTCGGGCTGATCGCGCTGCTGTGCGTGCTGTCCCCGAAGTCCCAGTCGTAGGTGATGGCGTCACCGTCGGCGTCCGAGGAGGTCGACCCGTCGAAGGTGCAGCTCAGGTCCACGCACGTCGAGACCGTGGCGCGCGAGACCGGGGGGTTGTTCGGCGCCGCGGGTGCCAGCAGCACGCTGAACGTGACACCGCGTGCGCTCACGGAGTCGGCCGTGGCGGTCAGACCGCCGTTGGCGCCGGTGTTGACGGTGCCACCGCTGTCGGCCAGCTGCCCGGTGACGTGACCGGAGGTGGTGCCCGTCGCGCTGCTGCGCGCGGTCTGCCCGCTCGGGACGGTGATCTTGGTCGTCGCTGCGCTCTTGTCGGCCCAGTAGGACAGCAGCCAGCTGCGGCCGTTGGGGGACACCAGCGGGGGAGTGGTGTGGCTCGCGCTCGGGTCGTCCTCGGTGATCGAGCCGGAGGACACGACCGGCGTCGCAGCGTCGGTCCCACGGTAGGCCGCCACGGTGATGGCGTCCTTGGCCGCCACGGCCGAGGTGACGGTCACGCTCTTGCCGGCGTCGGTGGCGACCGCCTGCTTGGTGAACGCGAGACCGTCGGTGGTGTTGCCGACCACGTCCTGCAGCTTGGTCCACCCGGCCGGGCCCGTGTAGGTGGTCGTGCTGAGGTTGCCCACGAAGAACAGCACGAGGGTGTCACCGGCCTGCACGGTCGAGGGGATCGTGACCGTGTGCGCGGTGCGGTTGCCGGCCGTGCTCGCGCCGCCGACATAGCTGATCCGCGAGGCGGTGGCGTTGGCGCTGGCGATGCCGGTGGTCGACCCGCTCGCACCCGCGTTGTCGGTGACCTTCAGCGTCACCGTGTTGTCGCCGGCCGCGGCGTAGGTGTGGGTGGTGGTGGCTCCCGAGCCGTGCGTGCTGCCGTCGCCGAAGTTCCAGTCGTAGGACGCGATCGTGCCGTCCTCGTCGGTGGAGGCGGACCCGTCGTAGGTGCAGGTCAGCGCGGAGCAGCGCACCTTCAAGGAGGCGGTCGGGGCCTGGTTCACCGGCACCGGCGCCGCCTGGTAGGTGAACATCGCCCGGGCGGCCCAGCTCTGGGCGTCCTTGCCCGGTCCGGAGACCTGGGTGAGGGTGCCGCCGACCGGAGCGGTGCCGGACCAGGTCGCGGAGAACAGCTTGCCGGTGGTGTCGGCGTAGTACATCTTGCTGCCGGCCACGAAGGCCCCGCGGACGCCGGCGTAGGTGACGTTGCCGGTGGCGACCTTGGTCGTGTACTTCAGCTGGCCGACGATGTCGTCCTCGACCTCGAAGCCGCGGGAGTAGAGCCCGGTGTTGCCGGTCCCCGACATCGTGTAGTAGATCCGGCCGCCGGAGTAGAACAGGCTGGTCAGCGCCGGCACGTCGGTCCCGTGCCAGTCCGACTGCGGCACGATCTGGTCCGCGGTGGCCACCGTCGTGGCCGCGCCGTACGTCGTCCCGTCGAAGGTCTGCCGGCTGAGGGTCCCGTTGCTCGAGGCGGTGTAGAGGATGCCGTTGACCATGAAGGCACCCACCGTCGACCCCCAGGCGACCGCGCCGTTGGGCGCGTTCGTCGAGGAGGCGACCGTGCCGCCGGTGAAGGTCCGCCTGACGAGCTGGGACCCGCCGGTGGCGACGGTGTAGACGTCCGCGGGCAGGCTGGTGGCCGTCACGGTCGGCAGCGTCTTCCCCCCGGCCAGCGGCAGCAGCGCCATGCGTGCGTGGTAGCGGTTGCCGTCCGTGGGGCCGATCAGCGTCGTGTCCGAGCCGACGTAGAGACCCTGGCTGGTCGCCATCATGTCCTGCACACCGACCCCGCGGGAGCGGGTCGGGTTCCAGGAGTAGGCCATCCCGTTGACCGGGTCGAGGGCGGCGATGCCGGTGCGGGCCACCGACCCGCGGCCGGCGGCGTCCCCGGTGCCGTTCGCCTCCGGGTTGTTCTGCCAGCGCATGTGGCCGCCGGCGTAGATCACGTTGTTGGTGACCTCGATCGTCCACGTCGTGTCGCCGCCGGTGTACGCCGCCCACGTCGGTGCGACTGCCGTGCCCGTGGCTGAGGTCTCGAAGCGGGCGACCACGTCACATCCGTTGCCGGTGTTGCTGCTGGTCGTGCCACCCCAGGCGCCGGTGGTGGACACCACGAAGAAGGTGCCGTCCGGAGAGAACTCCACGTCGGACATGTAGGTGTCGAACTTGCTCGAGCAGGCGGAGGCGTAGAGGCCCGTGCTCCAGCCGGAGAGCGTCGAGGACGCACCGGAGATGTCGAACATGGCTATCTGCGACCGGGCGGCGCCGTCGACGGCGGTGAAGTTGCCGACCGCCACCAGCTTGGTGTTGGACGCGTTGGTCGAGATCTGCAGCACGTCGGTGACCGAGCCGGCCACGCTCGAGTTGTGCAGTCCGCTCAGGGTCGAGGTGAGGAAGCCGTCCGAGGCGCCGCTGATGGCGTTGATGCTGGCCAGCCCGACCGAGGTGGCGTTGTTGACCTTGGTGAACTTGCCTGCTACCCACAGCCGGGTCCCGGTCACCTCGAGGTCGCGGACCTGCGGGGTGAAGTTCACCGTGCTGCCGGCCGAGGTCAGGACCGGGGCGAAGGACGCGATCCGCGTGCCGGTGGAGGCGTCAGCCTCGTAGAGATACTTGACGGCGGTCGCCGCGCCCTCGGAGGTGACACTGGTGAACTGACCACCGAGGTAGACCGAGGTGCCGTCCGCCGCTGCCTGCACCTTGTAGACCGTCGAGTTGGGGTTCGGCGCGAACGGGGTGACCTGGCCGGAGGTCGCGTCGAAGGCGAAGACGTTGTTGCGGGTGATCACCGTCGTGGAGTTGGCGTTCTCCACCTGGCTGAACTGGCCGCCGACGACGATGGTGTTGCCGACCTGGGTGATCGAGTAGACCGTGCCGTCGAGGATGTTCGGCGTCGTGCGGGCCGGCTCCTCGCTGACGATCTTGCCGGACAGCGCAGCCGTGGTGCCGGTGCTGGCCGCGACGGCCGGCGCAGTCGCGATCACGGCGCCACCCAGGACGCTGGTGACGAGCAGCAGCGCCGACATGACGAGACGACGCACGAGCAAACCTCCGGGATCCCCTCAGCGCGAAGGCCCCCAGGGCGCGCTGTGACCGTCAGTGTGCGGGACAGGTGAGAGATTCACCAATTCCGGAGGCACCGATCCAGACAAAATGATCTGATCGGACTATTCGGACATAGACCGTCTGTGCCGGGACGCAGCTCCTGTGACGTGTGGGACGTCGACGCCTGAGTCCGCTCAGGCGGGCTCAGTCGTTCCACTTCGGGTCGTTGTCCCACTCCTCGTTGCGCTCCTGCACCTTGGCGAGCGCCCGGGACGCCTCCTCCTCGGTGGGGTAGGGGCCCAGCCGGTCCTTGTTCAGACACCCGTGTCGGGGCTCGACCCGATGGTGCTCCAGACAGAACCAGAACTGCTCGTCGTCGCTCATCTGCTTCTCCTGCTCCATGTGACTCGCGCGTAACCATGCCAGGGTGCGACTCTCGGGGGGTGACCAGTGCCCGCGCCACCTCGAGTCCTCGTGCATTCAAGCGCATCGCGATCGTGAACCGCGGCGAGGCCGCGATGCGGCTGATCCACGCGGTGCGGGACCTCAACTGCGAGGGCACTGCCGAGCCCATCGAGACGGTCGCCCTGTTCACCGACACCGAGCAGTCGGCGATGTTCGTGCGCGAGGCCGACACCGGCTACGCCCTGGGACCCGCCGCGGCCCGGCCCTACCTCGACCTCGCGGTCCTGGAGCGCGCCCTGGTCGAGACCGGCGCGGACGCGGCCTGGGTCGGCTGGGGCTTCGTGGCCGAGGACCCGGCGTTCGCAGCCCTGTGCGAGCGCCTCGGCGTCACCTTCATCGGCCCGAGCGCGGAGGCGATGCGCCGGCTGGGCGACAAGATCGGGTCGAAGCTGCTCGCCGAGGAGGTCGGCGTGCCGGTCGCGCCCTGGAGCCGCGGCGGCGTCGACACCCTCCAGGACGCGTTGACCGCCGCGGACCGGGTGGGCTATCCGCTGATGCTCAAGGCCACCGCGGGCGGCGGCGGCCGGGGCATCCGGATGGTCGCCGGCCCGGCCGACCTCGAGGACGCCTACCAGCGCACCCGTGACGAGGCCGAGCGGGCGTTCGGCAGCGGCGTGGTCTTCCTGGAGCGCCTGGTCACCGGTGCCCGCCACGTCGAGGTCCAGGTGATCGCCGACGCCCACGGCCACGCCTGGGCGCTGGGAGTCCGGGACTGCTCGGTGCAGCGTCGCAACCAGAAGGTCATCGAGGAGTCGTCCTCACCGCTGCTCGAGCCCGACCAGACCGACGACCTCAAGGCCTCGGCCGAGCGTCTTGCGCTGGCGGTCGGCTACGTCGGCGCGGCGACCGTGGAGTTCCTCTACCACCCCGGCGAGCGGACGTTCGCGTTCCTCGAGGTGAACACCCGCCTGCAGGTCGAGCACCCGATCACCGAGGCGACCACCGGCACCGACCTGGTCAAGGCGCAGATCCTCGTCGCCGGGGGAGGCAGCCTCCAGGGCGACAAGCCGGCCGAGACCGGGCACGCCGTCGAGGCGCGGCTCAACGCCGAGGACCCGGACCGCGACTTCGCTCCTTCCCCGGGTCGGATCGCGCTGCTGGAGCTGCCGTCGGGACCCGGCATCCGGGTGGACACCGGCGTCGGCCAGGGCGACACCATCCCTGCCGACTTCGACTCGATGATCGCGAAGATCATCGCGGTCGGCGGCACCCGTGTGGAGGCCCTGGCCCGCCTGAGGCGTGCGCTCTCGGAGACGACCGTCGTGATCGAGGGCGGCGCCACCAACAAGAGCTTCATCCTCGACCTGCTGGCCCAGCCAGAGGTGGTCGACGGGGGCGGCGAGGGCTGGGCGGACACCGGCTGGATCGACCGGGTCCGCGGCGAGGGGCGCCTGCACACGCACCGGCACTCCGGCATCGCGCTGGTCGCAGCCGCCATCCACGCCTACGAGGACGAGGAGCGGCTGGAGATCGACCACCTCCTCGACACGGCTCGCGGCGGCCGCCCCAACGCACAGCACGAGGTCGGCAGCGGCATCGAGCTCAAGCTGCGCGGTACGTCGTACAAGGTCGGCGTGATGCGGGTCGGGCCGCACCGCTTCCGGGTCACGGTCACGGCCGGCGACAGCGAGCACGTCACCGAGGCGGACATCGTCCGGACCGACGAGTTCCACGTGCTGCTGACCATCAGGGGCCAGCGGTTCCGGCTGGTGACGGCCACGCACGGACCGGTGCAGCTGGTCGAGGTGGACGGCGTCACCCACCGAGTGACCCGCGACGAGGGCGGGATGCTGCGCTCACCGGCGCCTGCTCTGGTCGTCGCGACCCCGGTCGCGGTGGGCGACGTGGTCGCGTCAGGCGCGAACGTGCTGGTCCTGGAGAGCATGAAGATGGAGACCGTCCTGCACG
>JBDTXF010000123.1:0-7821 GCA_040006355.1 Nocardioidaceae bacterium
ACCAGCTCCTGGTCTCTCCCGCGTGTCGCGGGAGTGAGTGACTCCTCGCCGGTGGGCGGGTCACGCCCGCGGCTGGTTGGGGACCACGACCGTCAGCACGATCAGGCCGACCCCGGCCACGGTGAGCATCAGCACGTCGGACCACTTGCGGCGGACCCGCAGCATGCCGGCCCGCCGGTCGGAGAGCACCAGCCGGGTGAAGGCCGCGACCAGCAGCCCGACGCCGATCCAGCTCAGTCCCGTGCGCCACCGACCGGCGAGCACGATGGCGAGACCGACGGCGGCAGCGGCGAGGACCGCCAGGTAGACGACCCCACCCAGCGTCTGCGGCCGCTTGAGGGGTCCGTCCTTGGCAGCCACGCGCGGGTCAGGCTCTGTGCGTGGACCGACGCAGCGACTGCTCGGCGACGGTCACGATGTTCGAGAGCAGCATCGCGCGCGTCATCGGACCGACCCCTCCCGGGTTGGGAGAGACCCAGGCGGCGATGTCGTACACCTCCGGCGCGACGTCACCGGCGATCCTGCCGTCGACCCGGGAGACCCCGACGTCGAGCACCGCAGCGCCCGGCTTGACCATGTCGCCGGAGATGATGCCCGGCACGCCCGCGGCGGCCACGACGATGTCGGCCCGGCGCACGTGCGAGGCCAGGTCCCGGGTGCCGGTGTGGCAGATCGTGACGGTGGCGTTCTCGCTGCGACGGGTGAGCAGCAGACCGAGCGGACGGCCGACGGTGATGCCGCGCCCGACCACGCACACCTCGACACCCGCGATCGGCACGTCGTGGCGGCGGAGCAGCTCGATCACCCCGACCGGGGTGCACGGGAGCGGGCCGCTGTTCCCGAGGACCAGCTTGCCAAGGTTGAACGGGTGCAGCCCGTCGACGTCCTTGTCCGGGTCGACCCGGGACAGGAGCGCGAACTCGTCGAGCCCGGTCGGCTGCTGCACGAGGTAGCCGGTGCAGGCGGGATCGGCGTTCAGCTCGTCGATCACCGCCTCGACCTCGGACTGGGTCGCGGTCGCCGGCAGGTCGCGGCGGATCGAGGTGATGCCGATCTCCGCACAGTCCTTGTGCTTGGCGCCGACGTACCAGCGCGAGCCGGGGTCGTCGCCCACCAGGATCGTGCCCAGGCCGGGCTGGACGCCACGTGAGGTGAGCTCGGCCACCCGCTCGGCGAGCTCGGTCTTGATCACCTTCAGGGTCGCGGTGCCATCGAGGATCTGTGCCGTCACGCGACTATCCTTTCATGCCGACCCGGCGCGTCTGCACGGGTCCGGGGCGCCGACCCGGCGCGTCTGCACGCGCAGACACGCCGGGTCGGCAGGGGTCAGTGGTCGGGAGGGGTCAGTGGAAGAAGTGCCGGGTCCCGGTGAGGTACATCGTCACCCCGGCGGCCGCGAGCGCCTCGACCACGTCGACGTCGCGCACCGACCCCCCGGGCTGGACGATCGCGGTCACCCCGGCGTCCACCAGGACCTGCGGGCCGTCGGCGAACGGGAAGAACGCATCCGACGCGGCGACCGAGCCCGCGGCCCTCGTCCCGGCCCGCTCGACCGCGAGGCGGCAGGAGTCGACCCGGTTGACCTGTCCCATGCCGACGCCGACCGACGCGCCGCCTGCGGCGAGCAGGATCGCGTTGGACTTCACCGCGCGGCAGGCCTTCCACGCGAAGGCGAGGTCGGCGAGCTGCTGCTCGGACGCGGCCTCACCGGTGGCGAGGGTCCAGGTGGCGGGGTCGTCGCCCGCTGCGTCGACGTGGTCGACCCGCTGCATGAGCACGCCGCCGCTGATGCCCCGGAACTCGACCGGGTCCGGGTGCTCGTCCACCGGGCAGCGCAGCACCCGGACGTTCTTCTTCCGGGACAGCACCTCGAGGGCGCCCTCCTCGTAGTCGGGTGCCACGACGACCTCGGTGAAGATCTCTGCGACCTGCTCGGCCAGCGCCACCGAGACCGGGCGGTTGACCGCGATCACCCCGCCGAACGCGGACACCGGGTCGCAGGCGTGTGCCTTGCGGTGCGCCTCGGCGACGTCGGTCCCGACCGCGATCCCGCACGGGTTGGCGTGCTTGATGATCGCGACGGCCGTCTCGGTGAAGTCGTTGGCTGCCCGGCGGGCCGCGTCGGCATCGACGTAATTGTTGTAGGACATCTCCTTGCCGTGCAGCTGCTCCGCGGTGGCCAGGCCGCCGCGCCAGTGCCGGTAGAGCGCTGCGGGCTGGTGCGGGTTCTCGCCGTAGCGCAGCACCGCCGCCCGTTCCCAGGTCGCTCCCGTCCAGGCCGGGAAGCCGGTGCCGTCGGAGGTGTCGGTCAAGACGTTGCCCATCCAGGACGCCACCGCCACGTCGTACGTCGCGGTGTGCACGAACGCCTCGGCGGCCAGCCGCTGCCGCTGGCCGAGCGTCGTGCCACCGTCGTGCAGGGCGGCCAGCAGGTCGTCGTACTGCTCGGGGGAGGTGAGGATCGCGACGGACGGGTGGTTCTTGGCAGCGGCGCGGACCATCGACGGTCCGCCGATGTCGATCTGCTCGACGCACTCGTCGGGGGTCGCGCCGGACCGCACGGTCTCCAGGAAGGGGTAGAGGTTGGAGACGACCAGGTCGAAGGCCTCGATCCCGAGCTCCTCGAGCTGGCTGCGGTGCGACTCCAGCCGGAGGTCGGCCAGGATGCCCGCGTGCACCTTCGGGTGCAGCGTCTTGACGCGGCCGTCGAGGCACTCGGGGAAGCCGGTGAGCTCCTCGACCCGGGTCACCGGCACGCCGGCCGAGGCGATCCGGCCGGCGGTGGAGCCGGTCGAGACGATCGCCACGCCGGCCGCGTCCAGGGCCAGGGCGAGCTCGTCGAGACCGGTCTTGTCATAGACCGAGACCAGCGCCCGCCTGATCGGGCGGCGGTCGGTCCCTGCGTCGGGGTGGGCCATGGAGAACTCCTCATCGCATCGATGAGGGCACCCAGGCGTTCGATGCTCTCGACTCACTCACTCCCTGGTGGTTGCCCACCTGCGCCAGTCGTGTGCAGCCACCTTAGTGCCCTCGGCCCCGGTCGGCGAACCGGACCAGGCGGTCGCTGACCGTGAAGCCCTCGCGGGCCATCCGGCCGACGGTCGCGACCAGCATCGAGCGCTCGGCGACCTTGATCCGCTCGTGCAGGGCGTGCACGTCGTCGTCGTCCTCCACCGGCACCGTCGTCTGGGCGACGATCGGCCCGGTGTCCACGCCGGCGTCCACGACGAACAGCGTCGCGCCGGTCACCTTCACGCCGTAGGCGAGGGCGTCGGCGGGGCCTTGCATGCCGGGGAACGACGGGGACAGCGCCGGGTGGGTGTTGACGCACCGGCCACCGAAGGAGTCCAGGAAGGTCGGCCCGGTGAGCTTCATGAAGCCCGCGAGGACGACGAGGTCGGGCTCGAAGGACCGGCAGGTCTCGGTGAGCGCAGCGTCCCACGCCTCCCGGGTGGGGTGGTCCTTCAGGCGCAGCACGAAGGTCGCGACCCCGGCGCGCTCGGCGCGGGCGAGGCCGTCGATGCCGTCGCGATCCGCCCCGACGGCGACCACCTCGGCGCCGTACGCCGGGTCGGAGCACGCGTCGAGCAGCGCCTGGAGGTTCGTGCCTGCCCCGGAGACGAGCACCAGCAGACGGGCCGGCGGAGACGGGGTGGCAGACACGCCGGACAGGCTACCGAGCACCCTGCGGGTCAGCGGCGGCGAGCCCACCAGGTGGCGGTCACGCCGGCGAAGAGGCCGCCGACGCCCATCGCCACGGTCGCGGACACCACGGTGTCGAGGAGGTCGGCCCCGACGTCGGCCATCCGGCCCGGGCCGACCGCTCCCCCGGCGAGCGCGACGCCCACGCAGACCAGCAGGCCGCCGAGGACCCCGGCGCCGAGGCCGCGCAGCGCGCCGCTCTCGTAGGTGAAGGCGGGGTAGCGGCGCAGCATCAGCACCACGCCGAGGATCGCGGCCACGACCGGGGCGGCCACCAGGGCACCGAGCCACGCGGGCTGGGCGCCGGTCGAGGGGAGGGCGGCGAGCAGCGGGAAGGCAGGCACCGGGCCCAGGGTGACCGCTGCCGGCGAGACCAGGGTGCCGGTGCCCAGCGCGAAGCCGGGGCCGAGCAGGTAGGAGCCGGTCAGGAGCACGGCATTGGGCGCGACGGCAGCCACGAGCACGGTGTAGAGCAACCCGCCGGACAGGTCCGCGTGCAGCCGGGAGAGCACGTTGGCGGCGGTCCCGAGGTCGAGGAGCAGGGCGACCGCGAGCAGCACCGACGCCATCGCGAACAGGGTCAGGACCAGGCTCGTGGCTCCGAGCAGGATCGCCCGGACGGTGACCGGCAGCCGGGAGCGCCAGGCGACCACGGTCTCAGGGGTGCCGCGGAGCAGGCCGGTGCCGCCCCCGACGACGGCGACGACGACGGCACCGCCGAACGAGCTGAGCACCCCGGGCTCCGCCGACGGCGTGGACGCCAGCAGGGCCGCCACCAGGGCGACGAGGCCGTAGACGCCGGACAGCACCAGCACGCCCAGTGCCAGCGTGCGGGCGTCCTCGACCGCAGAGGTGGCCGCCGCCCAGATCCCGAGGCGGTGCGCGGAGTAGAGGCTCAGCAGGGTCAGGCCCAGCGGAACCGCGGTGATCGTCGCCGCCGAGCTCCCGATCGCCAGCTGCAGGTGCGCGCCCTGACCCAGCAGCCAGCCGTCGGTCCCGACCCGGAGTGCGTCACGGGTGGTGCCGTGGCCGCCCGCGTCGGAGGCGAACCAGCCGGCCAGGCCGATCGCCATGCACCCGACCAGCACCACCGACGCCGCGGCGACACCGGCCACCGCGGCGCCGATGGCCAGGGAGCGCAACGGTGGCCCCCCGGAGGCGGTGCCTCGCGGGGCGCGGGCGCGCGGGGGGTCCAGGAGATCGGTCATCGCGACCATCCTGCGCCAGGGTGATCCGCATCTCCGGCTCCCACGCCGATGCGCCGGATCGAGGCGGGAGCCGTACCGTGGAGGGCCCGATCCCCACTCGTCGCACCCGTGAGCCACGCAGGAGGAGACCCAGCCATGCCGCACCAGGCGAGCCCGGGAACCCCTGCCCCCCGGCGGCACCGCCGACGCACCCAGGCCGGCGCAGCTGTCGTCCTCGTCGTCGCGCTGGGGGTCGCGGCCTTCGCCCTGGTCCCGCGCTCGGACGTCGCCGACCAGGCAGCCTCGGCGCCCGCCCCATCGGTGGGCAGCACCCGGTCGGCGGTCTCGCGCCTGCCGGTGGCGGCCGACCTGCTCGACCGGTCCGCGATCGGCCGGCTGGGCGGGTCGCGCCCGTGGCGGGTCGGGCGCACCGATGCGAACACCGCCGGGGACGGCATCAACATGCTCTGCCAAGGAGCCCGCTTCGCCGACCCTCGGGGCTACGCCGCCCTGGTGCGCACCTTCAGCGCGCCCGGGACGCCGCGCCGCTCAGCCGTCCAGACCGTCGAGGTGTCGCGCTCGACCGCCTCGGCACGACGGACCTACCGGACCATGCTGGGCTGGTACTCCGGCTGTCAGGTCGCCCGGCTTCAGGTGGTGGGCGCCTTCGGTGTCCAGGGGGTCGGCGACCAGGCCGAGGTGCTGACGCTGCGGATCGGGGACCGGCCCACCCGCACCCTGTCGGTCGGAGTCGCCCGCACGGGCGCCGTGACCACGTCGACGGTCGGCACGACGCTCGCCGCCGCCACCCCGCTCCCCGGGGAGGTCGTCAGGCTCCTCGCCGACGCCGTGGACAGGCTGTGCGTGCGCGCTGCCGCGGGCCGCTGCGCTGCCCGGCCGACCTACGAGGCGGTGCCGCCCCCGTCGTTGGGCGAGGAGAAGGGCATCCTGGCCGCGACGGACCTGCCCCCCGTGGGCAGGGTCGACCGGCCGTGGGTCGGGACCCGGCCGTCGGGGACCCGGCGGAACCGCTCGGCGACGACCTGCGACCGCGCGGACTTCTCGCGGGCCGGAGCGACGCGTGTCCGCACCCGCACCTTCGTGATCCCGCAGGCGTCGCTGCCGACCCGGTTCGGCCTGTCCGAGACCTACGGCAGGTTCCGCTCGGCGACGGCGGCGAGCCGGTTCCTGGCCGGCGTACGACGCTCCGTGGCCGGCTGTCAGCGGCGCGACCTGGCCACGGGGGTCGGCGCCGAGCGTCGCCTGTCCCGGACGCCGGCGGAGGGGTCCTGGTGGCGGCTGGTCACGGCGGTGTCCAGCCGGGACAAGGTGTCCTTCGAGACCGGCTTCGTGCGGGTCGGGCGCACCGTCGCACAGGTCACCTTCGCGCCCGTCGCCGGGGCCGACATGCGCGACGACGTCTTCGGCATGCTGCTGCGCCGTGCGGGTGACCGGCTCGGGGAGCTGGGCGCCGGGCGGTCGTAGGGTCTCGGGATGACCTCCGCACCGATGACCCGCGACGACGCCGTCGCCCTCGACCGCCGCAGCCCGCTCGTCGAGCGCCGGGACCTGTTCGCGCTGCCGGAGGGGGTCGTCTACCTCGACGGCAACTCCCTCGGGGCGCTCCCGCGCACCGTTGCCGCCCGGCTGCAGGAGGTGGTCGCCGAGCAGTGGGGCACCGGGCTGATCTCGTCGTGGAACACCGCGGACTGGGTCGGGCTCTCCCGGCGTGTGGGGGCACGGATCGCCCCGCTGATCGGGGCGGCGCCGACCGACGTCCACGTCGGCGACTCGACGACCGTGACGCTGTTCAAGACCTTCGTGGCGGCCAGTCGGCTGCGCCCCGGCCGACGGGTGATCGTGCTCGAGCCGACCACCTTCCCCACCGACGGGTACGTCGCCGCAGGGGTCGCCCGGTCCTTCGACCTCGAGGTCCGCTGGTGCGACCCGGCCGATCCGGCCGCGGCCCTCGACGACGACGTCGCGCTGCTCGCGCTGACCCACGTGGACTTCCGGAGCGGGGCGATGTTCGACATCGCGGCGCTGACCCGTGCCGCCCACGACGCCGGCGCGCTGGCGCAGTGGGACCTGTGCCACTCGACGGGAGCGGTCCCGGTCGACCTGATGGCGGCCGACGCGGACATCGCGGTCGGCTGCACCTACAAGTACCTCAACGGGGGCCCCGGCTCGCCGGCGTTCTCCTGGGTGCACCCCCGGCACCAGGACGCGTGGGAGCAGCCGATCACCGGCTGGTTCGGGCACGCCCACCCCTTCGACATGGAGCGCACCTTCGAGCCCGCAGCCGGGATCGCCAGGATGGCCTCGGGCACCCCGCCGGTCCTCGCCCTCTCGGCGCTGGACGCTGCCCTCGACGTGTTCGACGGGGTCGCGCTCGAGGAGCTCCGCGCGGCGTCACTGTCGCTGACCGACTACTTCATCGCCCTGGTCGAGGCGCGGCTGGGCACGGCGCTCGAGATCATCACGCCGCGCGAGCACGCCCGGCGCGGCAGCCAGGTGTCGCTGAGGCACCCCTCGGCGTACGGCATCGTGCAGGCGCTCGTCGAGCGCGGCGTGGTCGGCGACTTCCGCGCGCCCGACGTCGCCCGCTTCGGCTTCGCCCCGCTCTACGTCTCCCACGCCGACGTCCACGACGCCGTCGAGCACCTCGCGGCGGTGATGGAGCACGAGGAGCACCTGCGTCCGTCGTACGCCACCCGCAACGCGGTCACCTGACCGCGCCGCCGGGCCCGTTTTGTGGCCGATCCCGACAGCTCAGCGGCCTGGAAACCTGCAGCCAGAGGCCACAAGCAGGCAGACCCCCAGGGATCGGCCACAAGCGAGCGGGGGGTCAGAGGCTCTCGATGATGTCGCGGATCAGCTGGGCGGTCTCGGACGGGGTCTTGCCGACCTTGACGCCGACGGCCTCGAGGGC
>JBDTXF010000124.1:0-7819 GCA_040006355.1 Nocardioidaceae bacterium
TGCTGGCGGAGCGCGCGCGCCCCGACGACGGACGGTTCGCCGCGCTCGCCGACCTGGTCACCGCGCGGTCCGGTCCGGGCCGGGGCCGCGCCCAGCAGCCGCTGGGCCGGCCGGGCGACGCCGCCCGCCGGATCGGCGCGCCGGCCGTGGACCCCGCCGACCTCCCGGTCGAGGAGCTGCTGCGGATCGGCATCGGCGCCCTCGCCGAGCTGTTGCTGGCCGCGCCGGCGCACAGCGAGCCCGAGCGGGTCCGGAGGCGCCGGCTGCTCACCCGGAGCCCTGCCTTCGTCCTCGACGGTGCGCCGGTCACCACCTCCGCCGTACGGCGTGCGCTCGGGGCCGCTGGCCACGTCGAGGGGGGCCGCTCGCCGCGCGTGGTGCTGCTCGCCCAGCCGGTCGACCGCGGGCTCGCGCAGGTCTGGTCGGCGCGGGTCCAGGCCGGGGCACCGGTGCGGTGGGCCGGCTTCGTGCAGCGCTGGGCGGAGCGCGACGTGCTGCCCGGGGGGGCGGACGTGCCCGGCCTGGCCCGACTCTGGGCCGACCGGCTCGGCGCGGAGCGCGTGCACGTCGTGGTCGCGACGTCCGAGGAGTCGGCCACGGCCCGGACCGTCGCCGAGGTGCTCGGCGTGCGGGTCGGGCCGGGGGGTGCGAGCCCGGGGCCGGGACCGGAGGGGCTGTCGGGGGCCGCGGTCGACGTGGCCCGCCGGGTCAACGCCGTGCTGGCCGTCCGGGCCGCCCAGGAGCGGCACGCCGTCCTGCTCCGGAGGCTGGTGGGGACGCTCTCGCGCGAGCCGTCCGGGCCGGCGTTGACCGTCCCGGAGGCGTTCGCGGACTGGGCCCGAGGGCGTGGCGTGCGGATGGGCGAGGAGCTGAGCGCCGGCGACTACCCTGTGCTCGGACGTCCAGCCGCCCTGGTCCCCGGGGGGGACCTCCCGTCGCACCCCCGCCGCGCAGAGACCCTCGAGGTGGTCCTGGCCGCGTGCCTGACCCAGGCGGACCTCTGCAGAAGGAGCGGTGAGCAGTGAAGGACCCCGCGGGCTCCCGCCGCGTGCTGGTCCACGTCGGCGCTCCCAAGACGGGCACGTCGTTCGTGCAGGACGTGCTGTGGCGCAACCGCGAGTCGCTGGCCGAGCAGGGGATCCTCTACCCGGCCGACCGGTTCGACGAGCACTTCCTGGCGGCGCTCGACCTGCTCGAGCTGCACTGGGGCGGTCTGGAGAGGCAGGCCGTCGGCGCCTGGGACCAGCTCGCGGCGCGGGTGCGCGACTGGCCCGGGACCGCGATCGTGTCCCACGAGATCCTGGCCACCGCGACCCGCCCCCAGGTGCGCCGGGCGCTCGAGTCCTTCGGGGACGCCGAGGTGCACGTCGTGCTGTCCGCCCGTGACCTGGTCCGCCAGATCCCGGCGGAGTGGCAGGAGAACCTCAAGCACCGGCGCACCGTCGGCTACCACGAGTTCCTGGACAGGGTGACCGACCCCGAGCGCAGCGGTGAGCTGGCGTCCTGGTTCTGGGGCGTCCAGGAGGTCCCCGACATCCTCGACCGGTGGGGCGGCACCCTGAACCCCGAGCGGGTGCACCTGGTGACCGTGCCGCAGGCGGGGGCTCCGCGCGACCTGCTCTGGAAGCGGTTCGCCTCCGTCCTCGGGCTGGACGCGGCGGCGCTCGCGCCGGAGACCACCCGGGCCAACGCGTCCCTCGGCGTCCCGGAGACCGCGCTGGTGCGACGGCTCAACGAGCGCGTCAACGGGATCCTGCCCAACGAGGACTACCGCGAGCTGGTCCGTGAGCTGCTCGCGCACCGGACGCTGTCGGAGCGCACCGGATCCCCCCGGCTCGGCCTGCCCCCCGGCGTGCGCAGCTGGGCGGCGGACCTCTCGGAGGCCTGGATCGAGGACCTCTCCGGACGTGGGTACGACGTCACGGGCTCGCTCGACGAGCTCCGTCCCGACCCGCTGACCGCCGAGGAGGAGCGCGCCGGGTTCGCCGACCCCGACCATCCCGACGAGGCGGCCGTCGCCGATGCCGCGACCCAGTCGCTGGTCACCCTGCTGACGGAGACGGCCCGGCTGCGCGACGTCGAGGCGACCCTGCAGGGACGGCTCGCCGCGTCGTACGACGAGCTCGAGCGTTCGCGCGGGCCGTGGTTCCGGACCAGGCGCCGACTCGTCCTGGCCGCCGACGGCAACCGGCTCGCGTCGTTCGGGCTGGCGGTCTACCGCAGGGTGCGCGGGCGCAGCTCCCGGTCGGCGTAGCGCCCGATCTGCCAGCTGGAGTAGGCGTCGGCGCTCGCACCGACGACCCCGCCCACCACCGGCACGCGACGCCCGACCGTGGTGGCGATCCGCTTGCCGGCGACCTTGGTGAGCAGCTCGGAGGTCACCTCGGCCGCGATCACCTTGTCCAGGTGCGGGTCGTGCGTCGGGGCGGTCGCGATGCCCATCGGGGTGCTCGGCAGCTTCTTCTTGCGGACCAGGGACCGGACGCTGTCCTCGCCCAGGATGCAGGCGAGGATCGCGTTGCGCACCCGCTGGTCGGACAGGTCGTAGCCGCGCAGGTGCGCGATCGAGGCGACCAGCCGGCACTGGATCAGGGCCAGACCGGTGATGTTCGCGGGGATGGTGAGCGCGGCCGTGACCAGGCCGCCGATGTTGGTGGCGAAGCCCTGCAAGCCGGCATAGCGGACGTGGTCCTCGATCACCTCGTGGATGGCCCGGTCGACGTCACCCTTCACCGTGGCCAGCACCCGATCGGCACCGGCGGCCGCGCCCGGGAGCGGTCCGGCCCCGTTGATGGCGCGCACCAGTGCCTGGTGCACGAAGTTGGCGCTCACGTCCGGGGCCGCCTTGGCGATCCGGGGCGCGAGGCCCTTGCCCAGTGACCCAGTGATACCCATGGACTTCCTCCGCGCTCGATCTCGTCTGGGTCGAACCTACCCAGGGGCGTCGAATCGCCCCTGACACGGTGCCCTGGTTGGATGGCGCCATGCCCATCGAGCCGCCGGTCACCGGCTGGGTGTTCCCCGATGTCGGTGCGCTGTCGAGCGGCCCGGAGGCCGACGACCTGGTGGGGGAGGGTGCCGACCTCGAGCCCGGGACGCTGCTCGCCGCCTACCGGCAGGGGCTCTTCCCGATGCCGTCCGGACGGCCCCTGCGCCGCCGGTCGCCGCCGCGGTGGTGGTCGCCGGTCCAGCGCGGCGTGCTGCCGCTGGACGCGCTGGTGGTCTCGCGGTCCCTGCGGCAGGCGGTGCGCCGGACCGAGATCCGCCTCGACACCGCCTTCGACGAGGTGATCGCCGCGTGCGGGGATCCCGCTCGGGAGGGCGCCTGGATCGACCGGCAGATCCTGGACGCCTACACCCGGCTGCACCGGCTCGGCTGGGCCCACTCCGTCGAGGCCTGGCAGGACGGTGAGCTCGTCGGCGGGCTGTACGGCGTCGCGGTGGGCGGGCTCTTCGCCGGTGAGTCGATGTTCCACCGGTCGCGGGACGCCTCGAAGGTCGCCTTGGCCGCGCTCGTGGAGCTGCTGCGCGACGAGCACGCGGACCGCCGGGTGCTCGACGTGCAGTGGCGCACCCCCCACCTCGCCACCCTCGGCGTGGTCACCGTGCCGCGCCCGGCGTACGTCGCGATGCTGCGGCGGGCGGCGGAGCTGCCGCTGCCCCGGGCGTTCGGCTGAGCCTCAGACGACCTGCGGCTCAGACGACCTGGGGGGCCTGGTCGTTCTCACTGACCATCGGCCGGCCGGCGGACTGCCAGTCGTGCATCCCGCCGGCGAGGTTGACCACGTCGTGCCCCTGCTGCTGGAGGTAGGCCACCGCCTGGGAGGACCGGCCGCCGACCTTGCAGACGACCAGGGTCTGCCCCTCGCCGACCTCGGAGACCCGCGCGGGCAGGTCGCGCAGGGGGATGTGGGTCGCACCCTCGATGTGACCGTGCTGCCACTCGTCGTCCTCGCGGACGTCGAGGACGTGCAGGCCGTCGGGGAGCGGGTCGGGGACGCCGCCGACCGAGACGGTGGGGATGCCGGAGGTCATGGCCCACACGGTAGCCGTCACTTCAGCAGGCGCGACATCCGCCGGTCGGCCAGCGGCTTGCCACCGGTCTGGCAGGTCGGGCAGTACTGCAGCGAGGAGTCCGCGAAGGACACCTCGCGGACGATGTCGCCGCACACCGGGCACGGGAGACCGGTGCGGGCGTGCACCGCGAGGTTGCTCTTCTTCTCCCCCTTGAGGTCGGCGGCCGCCAGTCCGCGTGAGCGCTCGACGGCGTCGCCGAGGACGTTCCGGATCGCGGCGTACAACGTCTGGAGGTCGTCGCCGACGATGGACGACGCAGGCTTGAAGGGCGACATCCTCGCCGCGTGCAGGAGCTCGTCGGAGTAGGCGTTGCCGATCCCGGCGATGGTGCCCTGGTGCCGCAGCACGCCCTTGACCTGCGATCGGCCCGCCTGCTGCAGGATCGCGCCGAGCACGTCGATGGTGAACGACTCCTCGAGCGGGTCCGGCCCGAGGCTGGCGATGCCGGGCACCTCCAGCGGGTCTCGCACGACGTAGAGCGCCAGCCGCTTCTTGGTCCCGGCCTCGGTGATGTCGAGCCCCGACCCGTCGTCGAGGTGCACCCGCGCCGCCATCGGGGACTTGTTGCTGGGCTTGGGAGGGAGCGAGGGGACCTCGGCGCGCCAGCGGACCCAGCCGCCGCGGGCGAGGTGCATCACCAGGTGCGTGCCAGAGACGTCGATGTCGATGAACTTGCCGTGCCGCGTGACGTCCGCGACGATGCCGCCGTAGAGCGCCGACAGCGGCGGGTCGAAGGTCTTGAGCGCGCTGAAGGTGGCGATGTCGACGCGGGTGACGGCTCGCTCGACCAGGCGGCTGCGCAGGTCCAGCGAGAGACCTTCGACCTCCGGGAGCTCGGGCACCCGCCCAGCATAGGAGCCGCCTGCGCCCCCAGCCAGGCCGTCGCCCTCGTCACCCGCTCCTGGTCGCGGCATACTGGGGAAGTGAACCCGGTCACGCCGCTCCCCGCGGCGGGCGAGGCCTTCCTCGACGCCCGCGGTGGCGGTCGCGCGCTCCGGGTGAGCTGGCACGGCGAGGCCGGGCTCGTGGTGCTCTCGCTGTGGTCCGGCGGCACCTGCACCGGATCCTTCCGGCTGCCGGCCGAGGCGGTGCCCGACCTGGTCGAGGCCCTGCGCGAGGGCCTGCGTGGCGGAATGGGGCGGGCCTACGACGTGCACCGGGCCGGATGACGGAACCGCTAGGACTCGCTAGCCGAATCTAGGGAAGGACCTAGAGAGCCCGATACAGTCCCAGCATGGATCCGGTGCGCAACCCCTACGCCCCCGGCGCCGGCCAGCGTCCTCCCGAGCTCGCCGGCCGGGACCGCCAGCTGGCCCAGTTCGAAGTCACCCTCGAGCGGGTCGCAGCCGGTCGCCCCGAGCGATCCATGGTGCTGTCCGGCCTGCGCGGGGTCGGCAAGACCGTGCTCCTCAACGCGCTGCGCGGGCTCGCCGTGCAGCGGGCCTGGGGCACCGGCAAGCTCGAGGCCCGTCCCGACCAGTCGGTGCGACTGCTCCTGGCGCAGGCCGTGCACGCAGCGGTCCGCGAGGTCGCCCATCGGCACCGCGACCCCGAGCGGGTGGACGAGGTGGCCGGGGTGGTGAAGTCCTTCGCGCTGCGCACGCCGCTGCCGGACCGCAAGCGGGTCCGCTGGCAGCCGCCGACCGACGTGCCCGCCGTCCGGGGCCGCGCGGACTCCGGGGACCTCGAGCTCGACCTCGTCGAGCTGTTGACCGACGTCGCCGACCTGGCTCGTGACCTCGGCGTCGGAATCGCGATCTTCATCGACGAGATGCAGGACATCTCCACCCCGGAGCTCGCGGCGTTGTGCGGCGCCTGCCACGAGATCAGCCAGCAGGGCGCGCCGCTGGTGATCGTCGGCGCAGGGCTGCCGCACCTGCCGGTGGCGCTGGCAGCCAGCAAGTCCTACGCCGAGCGGCTGTTCCGCTACGTCGTGGTCGACCGGCTGCCCCGCGCCATGTCCGACCGGGCCCTGCGGGTGCCCGCCGGCACCGAGGACGTGGACTACGAGCGGGCGGCGCTCGACGAGCTGTACGCCCTGACCGACGGCTACCCCTACTTCGTGCAGGCCTACGGCAAGGTCACCTGGGACACCGCGGTGGCCAGCCCGATCCGGGTCACCGACGTCCTCGAGGCCGCCCCGGAGGCCGAGGGCGAGCTGGCCGTCGGCTTCTTCGGCGCCCGCTACGACCGGGCGACGCCCGCCGAGCGGGACTACATGCGGGCGATGGCGGACCTCGCCGTGCATCACGACGACGGCGCCGTGCCCACCGCCGAGGTCGCGCAGTCGCTGGGCCGGAGGCCGCAGAGCCTCTCCCCGGCCCGGGACGGCCTGATCAAGAAGGGGCTGGTCTACTCCAGCGAGCGGGGGAGCGTGGCCTTCACCGTCCCGCACTTCGGCCGGTTCCTGCGCGGCCAGGGCGGCTGACCGGTCCGCCGAGGGGTCACTGCCTCCCGCGACACGCCCGCACGTCCGTGAGCGCGTGACCCCTCGGCGGTGCCACGATGGGGGGATGCAGCGCGTCGAGGGCCGCCCGCAGGTCGTCGCGCACCGCGGCGCCAGCCACGACAACCCCGAGCACACCCTCGGCGCCTACGTCGCCGCGCTGGACACCGGAGCCGAGGGGCTTGAGTGCGACGTCCGGCTGACCGCCGACGGTCACCTCGTCTGCGTGCACGACCGTCGCGTGGACCGCACCACCAACGGCAGCGGCGTGGTCTCGACGATGGAGCTTGCGCAGCTCGACGAGCTCGACTTCGCCTCCTGGAAGAACCCCTGGGCCGAGCTCGACGACGAGGCGCCCGAGGTGGACGACGAGACCCGCCGGGTGCTGACCCTGGAGCGGCTGCTGGAGATGGTCCGCGACTACGAGCGACCGGTCGACCTGGCGATCGAGACCAAGCACCCGACGCGCTTCGCCGGACTGGTCGAGCGGCGGCTGGTCGAGCTCCTGGACTCGGTCGGCTGGAGCGGCGCCGACTCCCCGGTGCGCATCATGAGCCTGTCGCCGGTGGCGCTGACCCGGGTCAAGAAGCTGGCACCGGACCTCGAGGTGGTGCTGCTGATCGACCGGCTCTACTCCTGGCAGATGGCGACCAGCATGCTCGGGCCGGGCTGGATCGCGGGCCCGGGGATCGGCCTGCTCCGGGAGAACCCCCGGCTGGGAAGACGGCTGCGCAAGCGCGGTCTGCGCACCCATGTGTGGACCGTCAACGAGCCCACCGACCTCGACCTCTGCGTGTCCCTGGGTGCCGAGGCGGTGATCACCGACGACCCGCGCTTCGCCCTGGACTACCTGGACGGGCCCTCCGACCTCGGTTCGACGGCCGACCGGGGACGCTAGCCGCCGGTGAGAGGGGGCACGTCGGAACCTGTGTTTTGGCTGAGCACCGACCGGGAAGACTGAGGGTGTCGTGCCTGCCGAGACTCGGAGAGAGGACCTGATGACGAACAGCGCCGTGCGTGCGCCGGTCGTCCTGAGTCTGCCCTTCTCCGCGTCATCGGTGCCGGTGGCTCGTCAGCGCCTGAAGGGGTGGATGAGCGACCTCGGCGGCAGCGGTGAGTCGGTGGACGACGCGCGCCTGGTGATCTCCGAGCTGGTCGCCAACGCGGTGCGGCACGCCCGGCCGCTCGCGGACGGCCGCATCCTGGTGTCCTGGACGCTCGAGGGCGATGCCATCGAGGTGTCGGTCACCGACGGCGGCAGCGGCTCGCGACCGCGAGCGGTGCACGCCCCGTCCT
>JBDTXF010000125.1:0-7783 GCA_040006355.1 Nocardioidaceae bacterium
TCGACCAGTCGCCGATCGGGCGCACGCCGAGGTCCAACCCGGCGACCTACACCGGTGTCTTCGACCATGTCCGCAAGCTGTTCGCGTCGACGGCCGAGGCCAAGATGCGCGGCTACCAGCAGGGCCGGTTCTCCTTCAACGTGAAGGGCGGCCGCTGCGAGGCGTGCGCCGGCGACGGCACGATCAAGATCGAGATGAACTTCCTGCCGGACGTCTACGTCCCGTGCGAGGTCTGCCACGGCGCGCGCTACAACCGCGAGACGCTCGAGGTGCACTACAAGGGCAAGACCATCGCCGAGGTGCTCGACATGCCGATCGAGGAGGCCGTCGACTTCTTCGCCGCGATCCCATCGATCGCGCGGCACATGAACACCCTCGTCGACGTCGGCCTCGGCTACGTCCGGCTCGGCCAGCCCGCGCCGACGCTGTCCGGTGGCGAGGCCCAGCGGGTCAAGCTGTCCTCGGAGCTGCAGAAGCGGTCCACCGGACGGACCGTCTACGTTCTCGACGAGCCGACCACCGGCCTGCACTTCGAGGACATCCGCAAGCTGCTGCTGGTGCTCGGACGACTCGTCGACCAAGGCAACTCGGTGCTGGTGATCGAGCACAACCTCGACGTGATCAAGACCGCCGACTGGCTGGTCGACATGGGGCCCGAGGGCGGCAACCGTGGCGGTCTGGTGGTCGCCGAGGGGACGCCTGAGGAGGTCGCCGCGCACCCGGGCAGCTACACCGGCCAGTTCCTGGCGCCGCTGCTCAAGGACAGCCCGGCGAAGCAGCCCCCCAAGCGGCCGGGTCGGGCGGCCACCCAGAAGACCGCCGCCGCGAACTCCGCCGCCACGAAGACCGCCGCCCAGAAGAACGCCGACCAGAAGACTGCGGCCAGGAGGACGGCCACGAAGAAGACGGCTGCAAAGAAGACCGTCGCGAAGAAGACCGCCGCCCGCACGCGTCGCAGCGCCTGAGGCCCGGCCCGGTGGCGGACGGGCGAGCGGGCCGGCGCGAGGGAGCTGTGTGGGGAGTGCAACCAGGTCACCGGACTGACACTCGATCTTCAGCACGCTCTCAGGTGGCCATCCCCGCGACCTGCGTAGGGTGAACCTTCAACCATCATCAGCAGGGGAGCCACATGACGAACTCCAACCACCAGCCCACCACCGAGGCCACCGCCTCCGCGGTGTCCCGCCGGACCATGCTGCGCGGTGCCGCCGTCGGCGGGGTCGCCGTGCCGCTGCTGGCGGCCTGCGGCAACAGCGACAGCGCCTCCGGCTCGGGGGCGGCGTCGGCGAGCGGGAGTGCCAGCGCATCGGCCGGCGCGTCGGCCAGCGGCAGCGCCAGCGCATCGGCCGGCGGCGCCGGCGGCACCACCGTCGCGGTCTCGGACGTGCCGGTCGGTGGCGGCACCGTGCTGGCCGACGCCAAGGTGGTCGTGACCCAGCCCACGAAGGGCGAGTTCAAGGCGTTCTCGGCCATCTGCACGCACCAGGGCTGCACGGTCACCAAGGTCGAGAACAAGGCCATCGTCTGCCCCTGCCACGGCAGCCACTTCTCGATCGCCGATGGGTCACCGGAGTCCGGCCCGGCGCCGTCGCCGCTCGCGGCCAAGAAGGCGACCCTCTCGGGCGGCCAGATCTCGGTGACCTGAGCCTGGGTCTGCCACCACCGGTCGCCGCCGAGCCCGACGCGCCCATGGACGGTCGGAGGATCCCCGTAGGGTTGGGCTGTGGCCGACCCGTCGACGTACCGCCCCACCCCGGGGTCGATCCCCACCTCACCCGGCGTCTACCGGTTCCGGGACGAGAACCGCCGCGTGGTCTACGTCGGCAAGGCCAAGAACCTCCGCTCGAGGCTCACGTCCTACTTCCAGGACATCGTGAACCTGCACCCCCGCACGGCGACCATGGTCAGGACCGCCGCCAGCGTCGAGTGGACCGTCGTCAACACCGAGGTCGAGGCGCTCCAGCTGGAGTACTCCTGGATCAAGGAGTTCGACCCGCGGTTCAACGTGAAGTACCGCGACGACAAGTCCTACCCCTGGCTCGCGGTGACGCTCAACGAGGAGTTCCCGCGGGTGATGGTGGGCCGCGGGGCCAAGCGGCGCGGGGTGCGCTACTTCGGGCCCTACTCGCACGCCTGGGCGATCCGCGAGACCGTCGACCTGCTGCTGCGGGTCTTCCCGATGCGCTCGTGCAGCAACGGCGTCTTCAAGCGCTCGCAGCAGATCGGCCGGCCCTGCCTGCTCGGCTACATCGGCAAGTGCGCCGCACCGTGCGTGGACCGGGTGTCCGCCGAGGAGCATCGGGCGATCGTCGACGACTTCTGCGACTTCATGGGCGGGCAGACCACCGCGTTCACCAAGCGCCTCGAGCAGCAGATGTACGCCGCGTCGGCGGCCACCGACTTCGAGCGCGCCGCCCGGCTGCGTGATGACATCGGCGCCCTCAACCGGGCCATGGAGAAGCAGCAGGTGGTGCTCGGCGACGGCACCGACGCCGATGTGGTGGCGCTGTCGGAGGACCCGCTCGAGGTCGCCGTGCAGATCTTCTACGTCCGCGGCGGACGGATCCGCGGCCAGCGCGGCTGGGTGGCGGACAAGGTCGACGACGCGGACACCGGCGGGCTCGTCGAGCGCTTCTTGCTGCAGCTCTACGACGGCGAGCTGGGCGACTCGATCCCGCGCGAGGTGCTGGTCCCGGCGCTGCCCGAGGACACCCCCGCCCTGGAGCAGTGGCTCGAGGACCTCCGCGGCGCCAAGGTGTCGATCAGGGTCCCCCAGCGCGGCGACAAGAAGGCGCTCCAGGAGACCGTGGCCCGCAACGCGCTGCAGGCGCTCGGCCTGCACAAGACCAAGCGCGCCAGCGACCTGACCACCCGCAACCGGGCGCTGGAGGAGATCCAGCTCGCCCTGGACCTGCCGACCGCCCCGCTGCGGATCGAGTGCTACGACATCTCCAACCTCCAGGGCACCGAGGTGGTTGCCTCGATGGTGGTCTTCGAGGACGGGCTGGCCCGCAAGGGGGAGTACCGCCGGTTCGTGATCAAGGGGGTCGAGGGCCAGAACGACGTGGCCTCGATGCACGAGGTGATCACCCGCAGGTTCCGGCGGCTCCTCGACGAGCGGGTGGAGTCCGGCGACGTCGCCGACGCCACGGAGAACACCGACGGGCCGCTGCTGATCGACCCGGACACCGGTCGCCCCAAGAAGTTCGCCTACGTCCCCGGCCTCGTGGTCGTCGACGGCGGTCCCCCGCAGGTCGCGGCCGCGCAGCGGGCGCTCGACGAGCTGGGCATCGACGACGTCCCGGTGGTGGGGCTGGCGAAGCGTCTGGAGGAGGTCTGGCGCCCCTCGCAGGAGGACCCGGTGATCCTGCCGCGGACCAGCGAGGGTCTCTACCTGCTGCAGCGGATCCGGGACGAGGCGCACCGGTTCGCCATCACCCACCACCGGTCGAGGCGGTCCAAGACCATGGTCGAGAGCCTGCTCGACGACGTCCCGGGGCTGGGGGAGGTGCGCCGCAAGAGCCTGCTCAAGAGGTTCGGCTCGCTGAAGAGGCTCCGTGCCGCCACCGTGGACGAGATCGCCGAGGTCCCGGGCATCGGTCACCGCACCGCCGAGGCGATCGTCCGTGCGCTCGGCGAGCAGCCCGTCCGGCGGCCCGTCAGCGTGAACACCGCCACCGGAGAGATCGAGGACCTCTGATGACCCAGACCCAGCAGACCGGCTCCGCCCAGGCACATCGCGGCGAGGTGGTCGTCGTCACCGGCATCACCGGCGCGGGCCGCAGCACCGCCGCCAAGGAGCTCGAGGACCTCGGGTACTTCGTGGTCGACAACCTGCCCCCGCAGCTGGTCGCGGACGTGGTGCGGCTCGTGGACGAGACCCGCGGGCCGATGCAGCCGGTGGCCGTGGTGGTCGACGTACGCTCCGGGTCGTTCTTCACCGGGCTGGCCGAGGTGCTCTCCCAGGGCAGCACCGGTCGGCGCACGACGCTGCTGTTCCTGGAGGCCGGTGACGAGGTGCTGGTGCGCCGGCAGGAGGCCGCCCGCCGCCCGCACCCGCTGCAGGAGGGTGGTCGGCTGCTGGACGGCCTGCGCCGGGAGCGGGTCGCGCTGGAGGACCTGCGCGCCGGCGCCGACCTGGTGATCGACACCAGCGCGCTCAACGTGCACCAGCTCACCGAGAAGGTGGCCGGGGCGTTCGGGACCGAGCACACCACCTCGCTCAAGGCGACGGTCGTCAGCTTCGGCTTCAAGTACGGCATCCCGGTCGACGCCGACCTGCTGGCCGACATGCGCTTCCTGCCCAACCCGCACTGGGTGCCCGACCTGAGACCGCTGTCCGGCCGGGACGAGGCGGTCGCCGCCTACGTCAAGGACCGTCCCGAGGCCCAGACCTTCCTCGAGCAGTACCTCCCCGTGCTCCAGACGGTCAGCACCGGCTACCTGCGCGAGGGCAAGCGGTTCATGACCGTGGCCGTCGGCTGCACCGGCGGCAAGCACCGCAGCGTCGCGATGACCGAGGAGATCGCCGCCCGGCTCCGGGCGCTGGGGATCGATGCCCGCCCGGTGCACCGTGACCTCGGGCGGGAGTGAGATGACCCGGGAGGTGCCGGACCGGCCACTGCTCGACCTGCGGGTGGTGGCCCTGGGCGGGGGGCACGGCCTGGCCGCGTCGCTGAGCGCGCTGCGCCGGGTGGTCCAGGACCTGACCGCCGTCGTGACGGTGGCCGACAACGGCGGCTCCTCGGGGCGGCTGCGTCGCGAGTTCGGGGTGCTCCCGCCCGGTGACCTCCGCCAGGCGCTCGCCGCGCTGTGCGGCGACGACGAGTGGGGTCGCACCTGGGCACGCGTGCTGCAGCACCGGTTCGCCAGCGACGGGGAGATGGACGACCATGCGGTCGGCAACCTGCTGATCGTCACGCTGTGGGAGCTGCTCGGCGACCACGTCGGCGGTCTGGACTGGGTCGGGCGGCTGCTCGGTGCCCACGGCCGGGTGCTGCCGATGGCGGTGACCCCGATCGACATCACCGCGACGGTGCGGGGCGACGACCCGGCCGAGCCTGACGCGCTGAGCACCGTGTGCGGCCAGGTCGAGGTCGCGTCCACGCACGGCCTGGTCACCGCTGTGCACCTCGACCCGCTCGACCCACCCGCCTGCCCGGAGGCGCTCGAGGCGGTGCGGACCGCCGACTGGGTGCTGCTCGGTCCGGGCTCGTGGTTCACCAGCGTCATCCCGCACCTGCTCGTCCCCGAGCTCCGCGCGTCGCTGGTGGCGTCCCCGGCCCGTCGGGCGGTGGTGCTCAACCTGGCGCCGCAGGCGGGTGAGACCGACGGCTTCTCCCCGGAACGACACCTGGAGGTGCTCGCCGCACACGCCCCCGACCTGCGGCTGGACGTGGTCCTCGCGGACCGGGACGCCGTCCCCGACCGGGATCGGCTGGCCGGTGCTGCCCGGGCACTCGGTGCGCGGCTGGTGGTGGCGGACCTCGCAGTGGGGGACGGATCTCCCCGTCACGACCCGGTCAAGCTCGCCGATGCCTATGCGGTGTTTCTCGCCGGGGCATAGGGTGACTTCGGCTCATGCCTTCCTGGGACGACCGAGGATCTGGTCGCAAGGCTTGGGGTCCGGGACATGGGGGAGGCACATCAGTGGCAGGATCCGACGCATGGCGATGACGGCACAGGTGAAGGCAGAGCTGGCCAACACGCAGGTGACCAAGGCCTGTTGTCGAAAGTCCGAGGTCTCCTCGATGCTCCGCTTCGCGGGAGGCCTGCACATCGTGAGCGGCCGCATCGTCGTCGAGGCCGAGCTGGACACGGGCGCCGCTGCGCGTCGGCTTCGGCGCGACATCGCCGAGGTCTACGGCCACCCCTCCGACGTCGTGATGGTCTCCGGCAACGGCATCCGCAAGGGCAGCCGCTACGTCGTGCGCGTGGTCCGCGACGGCGAGGCACTCGCCCGGCAGACCGGGCTGCTCGACGGACGTGGACGCCCGGTCCGAGGGCTGCCCCCGCAGGTCGTGTCCGGGGCCGGGTGTGACGCCGTCGCCGCCTGGCGCGGTGCCTTCCTCGCGCACGGCTCGCTGACCGAGCCCGGCCGGTCCTCGGCGCTCGAGGTGACCTGCCCCGGGCCGGAGGCGGCGCTCGCCCTGGTCGGGGCCGCCCGCCGGATCGGCATCTCCGCCAAGGCCCGCGAGGTCCGCGGTGTGGACCGCGTGGTGATCCGTGACGGGGACGCGATCGGTCAGCTGCTCACCCGCCTCGGCGCCCACGAGTCCCTGATGGCCTGGGAGGAGCGGCGCATGCGCCGTGAGGTGCGCGCCACCGCCAACCGGCTCGCGAACTTCGACGACGCCAACCTCCGCCGGTCCGCTCGTGCGGCCGTCGCCGCCGGAGCCCGGGTCGACCGGGCCCTGCAGATCCTCGCCGACGAGGTCCCCGACCATCTGAAGATGGCCGGCGACCTGCGGCTCGAGCACAAGCAGGCCTCGCTCGAGGAGCTCGGCCAGCTGCACGTGCCGCCGCTCACCAAGGACGCGATCGCGGGCCGGATCCGACGGCTGCTGGCGATGGCCGACAAGCGCGCCCAGGAGCTCGGCGTCGACGACACCGAGGCGAGCCTGACCCCCGACATGCTGGCCGACCAGGCCTGAGCACGGCCGCGCGGTTACTCGCACGTACATCGGACGGATCGTGCGAACCGCCCGGTCCCAGCGGGTAGGGTCGTCGAGGGTGGTGCCTGGGGCACCGCCTGACCAGTGACCAGACAGGTCCGCCGCGTCCGGTGGCTGACCTGCCGACCGTGCATCGAGGAGATTCGTTCCATGACCGTTCGCGTGGGTATCAACGGCTTCGGCCGCATCGGCCGCAACTTCTTCCGGGCCGTCCAGGCCTCGGGAGCCGACATCGAGATCGTCGCCGCGAACGACCTCGGCGACCTCAAGACGATGGCACACCTCCTGAAGTACGACTCCATCCTCGGGCGCTACCCCGCCGAGGTGTCGGTGGGCGACGGCGGCATCCAGGTCGGTGACCAGCTGCTGAGGATCCTGGCCGAGAAGGACCCGGCCCAGCTGCCCTGGAAGGACCTCGGCGTCGACGTCGTGCTCGAGTCGACCGGCTTCTTCACCGATGGCACCAAGGCCAGGGCGCACATCGACGGCGGCGCCAAGAAGGTGATCATCTCGGCCCCCGCGTCCAACGAGGACTTCACGGTCGTGATGGGCGTCAACCACACCGACTACGACCCGGCCACCCACCACGTCATCTCCAACGCGTCCTGCACCACGAACTGCCTGGCGCCGATGGCCAAGGCGCTGCACGACGAGTTCGGCATCGTCAAGGGTCTGATGACCACGATCCACGCCTACACCCAGGACCAGAACCTTCAGGACGCGCCGCACAAGGACCTCCGCCGGGCCCGTGCCGCGGCCATCAACATCGTGCCCACCTCGACCGGTGCCGCCAAGGCGATCGCCCTGGTCATGCCCGAGCTCAAGGGCAGGCTCGACGGCTTCGCCATGCGGGTCCCCCTGCCGACCGGCTCGGCGACCGACCTGACCTTCGAGGCGGGCCGTGAGACCACCGCCGAGGAGGTCAACGCTGCGGTCAAGGCCGCCGCCGAGGGGCCGCTGAAGGGGTTCCTGCGCTACACCGAGGACCCGATCGTGTCCTCGGACATCGTCACCGACCCGGCCTCCTGCATCTTCGACGCCGGGATGACCAAGGTGCTCGGCAACCAGGTCAAGGTGATCGGCTGGTACGACAACGAGTGGGGCTACTC
>JBDTXF010000126.1:0-7727 GCA_040006355.1 Nocardioidaceae bacterium
AACGCGCGCCTCGGCGCCTGGGCCCCGCAGGAACGCGCGCCTCGGCGGCCTGGGCCCCGCAGGAACGCGCGCCTCGGCTGAGTCAGATGGAGGGGGAGGGGGTCAGGACGCGGGCCGCGACGGCGAAGGCCGAGTTGGCAGCGGGCACGCCGCAGTAGACCGCGGTCTGCAGCAGCACCTCGACGATCTCCTCCTGGGTCATCCCGTTGCGCAGCGCCGCACGCAGGTGGAACTCGAGCTCGTCGAAGTGCCGGCCGGCCACCAGGGCGGTGAGGGTGACGATCGAGCGGCTGCGCCGGTCGAGGCCCTCGCGGGTCCAGACCCCACCCCAGGCATAGCGGGTGATGAACTCCTGGAACTCCTCGGTCACCGGGGTCGTGGCGGCGGTGGCCCGGTCGACGTGCTCGTCGCCGAGCACCTCGCGACGCACCCGCATGCCGTCCTCGTAGTCGCTCACAGGTGCCTCTCCAGGTGCTGGGTCACGGCGGTGCGGAACGCCTCGGGCTGCGCGACGCTCGCGATGTGCGAGGCGTCCTGGATCATCACCAGGTCGGCGCCGGGGATCGCGTCGGCCATCGCCCTGCACGCGTCCGGCGTCGCCACCGGGTCCTGCGCCCCGGCGACGACCCGCGTCGGTGTGGAGATCCGGCCGAGCCGGTCGCTGACGTCGAACCCGGCCAGCGCCTCGCAGCAGGCGGCGTAGCCCTCGGGGTCCACGCCGGTGATCATGTCGACGAAGCGGTCCACCTGCTCGGGGTGCTCGGCGCGGAAGCCGTCGGTGAACCATCGGCCCTTCGTCGGCTCGGCGAGCACCGACATGCCTTCGGCACGCACCAGGGCGGCCCGCTCCGCCCAGGTCGCCGGGTCCCCGAGGACCGGCGCCGTGCAGCAGAGTACGACGGCCGCGAGCCGTGACGGCGCGGTGAGGGCGAGGGCCTGACCGATCGCCCCGCCCAGCGACAGCCCGACGAAACCGAAGCGCTCGATGCCGAGCGAGTCGGCCAGCGTCAGCACGTCGGCGGCGAGGTCGGCGAGGGCGTAGGGACCGGGCGGCACCGGTGACCGTCCGTGGCCGCGGGTGTCGAAGCGGACCACTCGGTAGGACGAGGACAGCGCCCCGGCCAGCTCGTCCCACATCTCCCACGTCGTGCCGAGTGACGGGGACAGCAGCACCGCCGGGGCGTCGACGGGACCGTCGATTCGGTGGGCCAGGGGCACGCTCATCGCAGCATCTCCTCGTGGCGGGCCAGCACCCGGTCGATCCACACGTCCACGTGGGCGGTCTGCGCCGTGACCCAGTCCTGGTCCTCGCCGACGGCGTCCACCAGCAGGTCGAGGTTGCGGCGCATCGCCGCCTCGTCGAACCTCAGGTCGGCCGCGATGTCTGCGGTGCGCTCGGCAGCCGCCCCGCCCAGTCGCAGCATCGTGCGCAGCGGCTGCCACTCGGCGTGCCACTCGCCGGCCGGCCGCTCGGAGGCTCCGGCACCCGAGGAGGCCACGATCGCGAGCAGCCCCGGGAGCTGGCGGGCGGCGGAGGCGACCAGCACCGAGCGGATCGGGTTGGCCTTGTGCGCCATCGCCGAGGACGCGCCTGCCGACCCGTCGGAGGCCTCCCCGACCTCGGTCTGGGCCATCAGCAGCAGGTCGGCCGCTATCCGCCCGGTGGCCTCCCCGACCGCCACCATCGCGGTGCCGAGCGTGAGCACCGGGGTGCGTCGGGTGTGCCAGCAGATCACCGGAGCGGCCAACCCGAGCGCGTCCGCGACCGAGGCCACGACCGCCGGTCCGGTGGCGCCGTAGGCCGCAGCGGTGCCGACAGGTCCGCCGAGCGACACCGGCAGCGGCAGGCAGCCACGCACGAGGTCGAGCGCGTCCAGCACGCCGGCCAGCCAGCCCGCCACCCGGAAGCCCACCGTGGTCGGCATCGCCTGCTGGGTCAGCGTCCTGGCGACACAGGGCGTGTCCCGGTGCAGGTCGGCCAGCGCCGCAAGCCGTCCCGCCAGGGCGGCGAGGGTGCGCTCGGTCTCGCGGAGCACCATCGACGCGACGAGCATCAGCGCGCTGTCGACCACGTCCTGGCTGGTGGCACCGTGATGGATCGCCCCGGCTCCGTCCTGGGCGGCCTCTCGCAGCGCCGCCACCACGGGCACCGTCGGGTTGCCCGGAGCCACCGCGTCCCGGGCGAGCCTGCGGGCGTCGGCCACGACGTCGCCGTCGAAGCCGCCGGCCCGGGGTGCCAGGCCGTGCTCGTGGAGCGCACGCGCCAGCATCGCCTCGAACAGCACCATCGAATCGAGGACCTCGCGGTCGGAGGTCAGCGCCTCCGCGAACGTGCCGACCCAGACCGGTGACAGCAGGCCGACGTCAGCGACCGACTCAGTGCGCAGCGACATCGAGGAACACGGTCTCGTCGTCACCCTGGAGTCGCACGTCGAAACGATAGCCACCCGGCTCGGAGACCGCCACGAGCGTCCCGGAGCGCGACTCCTCGACGGAGGCGAGCAGTGGGTCCGCCGCGTTGGCGGCGGGCTCGTCGTCGAAGTACACCCGGGTGACCACGCGGCGCAGCATGCCGCGGGCGAACACCGACATGGCGATGTGCGGGGCCTGTGCCGCGCCGTCCTCGGTGGGCACGCCGGCAGGCTTCACCGTCGTGAACGTGTAGTGCCCCTCCGGGTCGGTGCCGCTGCGCCCGAACCCGCGGAACCCGTCGCCGGCGGGCGCCTCGAAGATGCCAGGCTCTGAGACGAAGGCCCCGGACTCGTCGGCCTGCCAGATCTCCACGAGCGCGTCCGGCAGCGGGGTGCCCTCGCCGTCGTACACCTGGCCGTGCAGGGTGAACGCCCGTGTCCGGGAGGTGCCCACGACGGACGGCCCCTCGACGTAGGGCAGCGCGTAGTGGAAGAACGGCCCGACCGTCTGCCACGGGGTCGGTCCCGCCGACGCGACCACATCGGTGACCTCGTAGACGTACTCCGTCATCAGTGCTCCTCAGCCCTCGTGGGGGGTGGCCGCGGCGCCGCCGACCACGATGTCGAAGCGGTAGCCGGTCGCCCACTGGGATCTGGTCGCGGAGTGGTCGTAGGCCGAGATCATCCTCTTGCGGGCGGCCTCGTCGCGCACGGCGTTGAAGATCGGGTCCTGGTAGAACAGCGGGTCGCACGGGAAGTACATCTGGGTGACGAGCCGCTGGGTGAAGGCCCGCCCGAACAGCGAGAAGTGGATGTGCGCGGGACGCCAGGCGTTGTCGTGGTTCTTCCAGGGGTAGGGCCCCGGCTTGATCGTGGTGAACCGGTAGTGGCCCTCGTCGTCGGTGAGCGCGCGGCCGGCCCCGACGAAGTTCGGGTCGAGTGGCGCCGGGTGCTGGTCGAGCTGGTGGATGTAGCGACCGGCGGCGTTCGCCTGCCAGACCTCCACCAGGGTGCGGCGCAGCGGCTTGCCATCGCTGTCGGTGACCGTGCCGTGCACGATGATCCGCTCGCCGATCGCCTCTCCGCTGCCGTGCACGGTGAGGTCGGAGTCGGTGTCGCGGACGTCGCCGGGCCCGAACCTCGGACCCGTGAGCTCCGAGAGCCCGGCCGGCGGCATCACCAGCGCCTTGCCCGGTGATCGCAGCACGGTCGAGCCGTAGTCGGCGAAGAGGTACGGCGGGTCGAGCTCGTCGAGGGACATCAGCGCTCCATCGTCAGGGCGAGCCCCTGTCCGACCCCGATGCACAGCGCCGCGACGCCGACCCCGGAGCCGGCAGCGGCCAGCTGGTGGGCGACCGCCCCGGCCAGACGTGCGCCGGAGCAGCCCAGGGGATGGCCGATCGCGATCGCCCCTCCGTGCGGGTTCACGAGGTCGGGGTCGAGGTCCGGCCACTCGGACAGGCAGGCCAGTGACTGGGCCGCGAAGGCCTCGTTGAGCTCCATGGTGGTCACCTCGGCGAGCCTGCGACCCGCCTTGGCCAGCGCCCGGTTGACCGCCTGCACCGGCCCGATGCCGAAGATCTGCGGGTCGACGGCGTCGACGCCGGTCGCGGTGATCCGGGCCAACGGCTCGACCCCCAGCTCGGCGAGGCCGTCCGCGTCTGCGAGGAGCAGCGCGGCCGCGCCGTCGTTGAGCGGTGAGGCGTTGCCGGCGGTCACGGTGCCGCCGGGACGGAAGACGGGCTTGAGCCGGGCCAGCGACTCCAGGGTCACGCCGTCGCGGATGCTCTCGTCGCGCTCCAGGTCGACGCCGGGCACCTGCACCACCGAGGCGTCGTAGGCGCCGTCGGCCCAGGCCCGCGCGGCACGCTCGTGGCTGCGGACCGCGAACCCGTCGGCGGCCTCGCGGGTGACGGCGTACCTCTCGCCCAGGATCTCGGTGCTCTCCCCGAGGCTGACGGTCCACTCCGCAGGCATGGCCGGGTTGACCATCCGCCAGCCGAGCGTGCTGGAGAACAGCTCCGCGTTGCCGGCGGGGAAGGCCCGGCCCGCCTTCGGCAGGACGTAGGGCGCCCGGGTCATCGACTCGACGCCGCCCGCGACCATGATCGAGGCATCCCCGACGGCGATCGTGCGCGCGGCACCCACGACGGCATCGAGGCCGGACGCGCAGAGCCGGTTGACCGTCGATCCCGGGACCGAGGTCGGCAGCCCGGCCAGCAGCGCGGCCATCCGGGCGACGTTGCGGTTGTCCTCGCCCGCCTGGTTGGCGGCACCGAAGCACACCTCCCCGATCCGCGCCGGGTCCAGGGACGGGGTGCGAGCGAGCAGCGCGGTGATCACCAGCGCGGCGAGGTCGTCGGGGCGCACCTGGGCGAGCGCCCCGCCGAACCGCCCGACCGGGGTGCGGACCGCGTCGACGACGAACACTTCACGACCGTGCACAGGACCTCCGAAGACTCGTGGCTGTCCACCTTGCCAGGTGCTGACAGTCAGGTGTGCGTGATGCGAACGTACGTTACTATGGCGCACACCCATCGGGCCAGCCCATCGTGCCAGCCCATCGGGCCAGCAAGGGGGACAGTGCGGCGAAGGAGGGTGACGTGCCAGACCATCCGGGGCGCGCCGCCCCGCACGGGGTCCGGGAGGACCACTTCGTGCAGTCCCTCGAGCGGGGGCTCAGCGTGATCACCGCCTTCGGCCCGTCCAGCGCGGAGCTGTCGCTGTCCGACGTGGGCCGCTCCACCGGGCTGACCCGCGCGGCCGCCCGCCGCTTCCTGCTCACCCTGGTCGACCTCGGCTACGTGCGCCAGGAGGGCAGGCTGTTCCGGCTCACCCCCCGGGTGCTCGCCCTCGGCTACGCCTTCCTGTCCAGCCTGTCGCTGCCGGGGGTCGCCGAGCCGCACCTGGAGCGGCTGTCCCAGGAGGTGCACGAGTCCTCCTCGATGTCGGTGCTCGACGGCCAGGACGTGGTCTACGTGGCGCGGGTGCCGACCTCGCGGATCATGACGGTCTCCATCAACGTAGGCACGCGCTTCCCGGCGTACGCCACCTCGATGGGCCGGGTGCTGCTCGCCGGGCTCGACGACGACGCCCTCGAGGAGCACCTCGCCGGGCTCGACGTGGTGGCGTTCACCGACCACACCGCGACCACCCGTGACGAGCTGCGCCGGCGGGTCATCGAGGCCCGGCGGCAGGGCTACGCGCTGGTCGACCAGGAGCTGGAGCACGGCGTGCGATCGCTCGCGGCGCCGGTGCGCGACCGGACCGGGACGGTGGTCGCCGCGGTGAACATCTCCTCCCACGTCAGCCGGATCACCCCGGAGCAGGCGCTCGACGAGCTGCTGCCCGCCCTGCTGCGGGCGGTGGGGGAGATCGAGACCGACCTCTCCCGGGCCTGAGGACGGCTGTGCCCCGGACGTCGACCGGCGAGTCCGTCCTCGCTCGCGCGGTGCGGATCCTCGAATCGTTCGGGAGCGCGGGCGGCACGCTGACCGTCTCCGAGGTGGCCCGCCGCTCCGGGCTGCACGTCGCGACCGCCTCGCGGCTGGTGGAGGAGCTGGTCTCGCACGGCCTCCTGGAGCGTGACGAGCAGCGCCAGGTGCGGGTCGGGGTGCGGCTGTGGGAGCTCGGGTGGAGGGCCTCGCCGACCCTCGGGCTGCGCGAGGCGGCGATGCCGTTCATGGAGGACCTGCACGCGGTCGTCGGCCACCACGCCCAGCTCGGTGTGCTCGAGGGCGAGGAGGTGCTCTTCGTCGAGCGGCTCGCCGCTCCCGGGGCCGTCCCCAACCACACCCGGGTGGCCGGGCGGCTGCCGCTGCACGCCTCCTCGTCCGGCCTGGTGCTGCTCGCGCACGCCGGGACCGACCTGCAGGACAGGATCTTCGAAGGCCCCTTCCAGGTGTTCACCGAGCACACCCTCGACAGTGCGAGCGGGCTCCGAGCGGTGCTCGCAGGCGTACGCCGGGAGGGCTTCGCGCTCTGCGCCGGGCACATCAACGCCGAGGCGACCGGCATCGCGGTGCCGCTGCTCGACGCGCGGGGATCCGTGGTCGCAGCCCTCTCGGTGATCGTGCCCAACGACGCCACCGCCCGCGCGAAGATCCCTGCGCTGCAGGCGGCGGCCCGGGGCATCGCGCGCTCGCTGCGTCGTCCACCGGACGGCTCGTCTCTCATTGGGTGAGAACGCACTGGTGACTCCCGACACCCCCGGGCACCCTCGACGCATGCGCACTCGTGTCGTCATCGTCGGCGCCGGCCCGGCCGGGCTCCTCCTGTCCCACCTGCTCGACCGTGCCGGCGTCGAGTCGGTGCTCGTCGAGAACCGCTCGCCGGGCTACGTGCAGGGCCGCATCCGCGCCGGAGTGCTCGAGTCGAGCTCGGTCGACCTGCTCACCGAGGTCGGTCTCGGGGACCGGATCGCCGCCGAGGGCGACGAGCACCGCGGCATCTACCTCCAGTGGACCGGCGCGCCGGGGGAGACCGAGCGGCACCACCTCGACTTCGTCGACCACGTCGGCCGCTCGGTCTGGGTCTACGGCCAGACCGAGGTCACCAAGGACCTGATGGCCGCGCGCGAGGCAGCCGGCCAGCAGGCGTTCTACGAGGTCTCCGACGTCGCGGTCCACGACATCGGCACGGACCGCCCGTCGGTCACCTTCACCGACCGGGACGGAGTCGCCCAGCGCGTCGAGGGCGACGCGGTCGCCGGCTGTGACGGCTTCCACGGGCCCTCGCGCGGCGCCCTGCCCGACGCCGTACGACGGACGTGGGAGCGGGTCTACCCCTACGCCTGGCTCGGGGTGCTCGCCGACGTGCCACCCTCCACCGACGAGCTGATCTACGCCTGGCACCCGGACGGGTTCGCGCTGCACTCGATGCGGTCCGCGAATGTCTCCAGGCTCTACCTCCAGGTGCCGCCCGACGAGGACGTCGCGCAGTGGTCGGACGACCGGATCTGGGACGGCCTGGCGACCCGGCTCGGCGACGGCCACGACGGGTGGCGGCTGGAGCAGGGGCCGATCACCGAGAAGAGCGTGCTGCCGATGCGCAGCCACGTGAGCACGCCGATGCGGCACGGCACGCTGTTCCTGGCCGGCGATGCCGCGCACATCGTGCCGCCGACCGGGGCGAAGGGGCTCAACCTGGCGATCGCGGACGTGGCCCTGCTGGCGCGGGCGCTGAGCGCCTGGCTCGTCGACGGCTCCACCACGCTGGCCGACTCCTACTCCGACGACGCGCTGCGACGGGTCTGGCGCTGCACGCACTTCTCCTGGTGGATGACCTCGATGCTGCACACCCTGCCGCCCGGTCAGG
>JBDTXF010000127.1:0-7707 GCA_040006355.1 Nocardioidaceae bacterium
CCTCGCTGCGGGGCTGCTGGAGCTGGCCGACCGGGAGTTCTCCCTGATCCGTGACCGCCTCCAGGCCTCGGTGCCGGAGTCCCGGCCGGAGGCGGACGTCAGCGACCCGCGGATCAGCGCGCAGGACCTCGCCACCTTCCTCGCCGCGCAGTACGCCGACGCCGGCTGGTCCCGGACCGACCACTACGCCTGGGTCTCCGGCCTGCTGCTCGAGCTCGGTGTCACCTCGCTCGACGAGCTGGCCGGCCTGCTGGCCTCGGTCGACAGCTCGGCCATCAACACCCGGATGGGCTACCGCTACCCGCCCGGCGCGGTCCGCAGGCTCGACGACGCACTGCTGGCGGCCTTCGGCACCCGCTACCTCGGGCTGCACGGCAACGCCCACCGGGAGGGCCTGCTGCGGACCCGCCTGGAGAGGCTCGCCATGCCGCAGGAGGGATAGGGCCGCGCAGGCGTCGAGGCTGAACAGCGGTCCTGCCCGCCGGCGTGGGTCGTGCGGTGCCCTCTGGAACAATCGGCACGGGTGTCCGGGTCGACCGACACCGGTGGTGCCGATCGGTCGTAGGAAGACGGGAGACCCATGGAGCCGAGCGTGTCCGGGCGGGTGCCGCGCGCCCGTCGGCGGCGCCGCACCGTGGTGGTCCTGCTCCTGCTCGTGCTCGCGGCCCTGGTCGTGGTGGTCCCCCGGATCCGCGAAGGCGGTGGCCCGCCCCCGCACCCGGTCCACTTCCTGGTCGGGGCCGCCCTGCCCGACAACGCCGACCCGTCCCCGATGGAGCGTGCGGCAGGTGTCCATCTCGGGATCCACCGGACGTTCTGGGACCGTTCCGGGCTCGACGCCTCGGTGGAGGTCGCCCGTCAGGACCTCGCCCGCGGCCGGGTCCCGCTGCTGTCCTACAAGACCGGTGACTGGGGCGGTGCCAGCCGCGGTGCCGACGACGACTGGGTCCGGTCGGCGGCCCGACGGCTCTCCGCGCTCGGCGGCACCGTGATGGTCGCCCTCGACCACGAGCCGGAGGGCGACGGGGACATCAGGCTCTGGACGCGGCTGCAGCAGCGGCTGGCGCCGTTCTTCGACCTGCCGCACCTGGAGTTCGGCGTCGTGCTGACCGGCTACCACCAGTTCTTCGGCGACCCGGAGTACTCCCTGCCGTCGCTGTGGCCGACCGGGGCGCCGATCGACTTCCTGGGTCTGGACATCTACCAGTCCTACGGCTCGGTGAGCAAGCAGACCGGAGCGCTGAGGACGCGGTGGACCAACCTGGACCACACCTACTTCAGCCGCGTGCGAGAGTTCTGCGCGTCGAAGGGGATCTTCTGGGGACTGGCCGAGACCGGCATCACCGACCGGGCGTGGGCAGAGCGGCCCGAGGCACCACGATGGTTCGCCTCGACCGCGTCGGCCATTGCGCGCGAGGGCGGCACCTTCTTCGCCTACTTCGACTCCCGCCAGAACAGCGGTGCCAACACCTGGCCGCTGTCCGGGAGCAAGCGAGCGGCCTTCCTCGACCTGCTGCGGAGCCCGCCGACGAGCAGCGCCGGCTGAGGCACGCGCCGCACAGGAGCGTGCCCTGTCCTCGGTACGCTCCCCTCATGTCCTACCTCCGCCGTCAGCTGGTGACCGCGGCTCTCACCGCGAACGCCGTCCACCCCGTCCCCGGCTGGACGGCGGGCGTCCCCGCGATGGTTGCCGGCTGGCTCACCAGCGAGCTGGCCCCGCACCTCGCCGCGGTCACCACCCTCGACACGGCCGTGCAGCTGGCGCGCGGTGGGCGCAGCCGGCCGGCCCTCGCGCTGGCGGCCGGCAGCCTCACCGGTCTCGGCACCCTGGTCGTGCAGTCCATGCAGTCCAAGGGGTACGTCGACCGGGCCCTCGTCGAGGCCCTCGGCGACGACTACCGCGACCGGCTGTCCGAGAGGTACACGGACCTGGACCTCTCCACCCCGCTGGGCCAGCTGGCGATGCCGTTCCGGCTCCACGACGACGAGGTCGAGGTCATCAAGGACGTCGCCTACGCCGATCACGGCAAGCGCGGACTGCTCGACGTCTACCGGCGTCGCGACGGTGACGTCTCGGCCGCCCCGGTGCTCCTCCAGGTCCACGGAGGCGCCTGGCGTCTCGGCGACAAGGGGCACCAGGGCGTCCCGCTGATGCTGCACATGGCGGCCCGCGGGTGGCTGTGCCTCGCGATCAACTACCGGCTCAGCCCCCGCGACCCGTTCCCCGCCCAGCTCGTCGACGTGAAGCGGGCGCTGGCCTGGGTGCGTGAGCACGGAACGGCCTACGGCGCCGACCCGGACTTCGTCGCCGTCACCGGCGGCTCCGCGGGCGGCCAGCTCGCCGCGCTGGCCGCACTCACCCCGAACGACCCGGACTACCAGCCGGGCTTCCAGGACGCCGACACCACCGTCCAGGCGGCGGTCCCGCTCTATGGCGTCTACGACCTCGCCGGCGCCACCGGGTCCCGGCGGGCGCTGCAGCTGCGTGACCGCTTCCTCGGTCCCCAGGTGCTCTTCAAGGACCCAGGCACCGAGCTCGCCGACTTCGAGAGGGCCTCCCCGCTGCTCCGGGTGAACGACGGCGCCCCACCCTTCTTCGTCATCCACGGGCGGCACGACTCGCTGGTCGAGGTCGACCAGGCCCGGCAGTTCGTCGCCGCTCTGCGAGCGGTGTCCCGCACCACGGTCGCCTACGCCGAGCTGCCGGGCACCCAGCATGCCTTCGACGTGTTCCCGTCCATCCGCAGCGCTCACGTGGTGCGCGGCGTCGACAGGTTCCTCCGGTTCACCCGGGACACCTGGCTGGACCGGCGCACCGCGGACCGCGCCACCTCGTGAGCGAGATGCCTCCCGCTCTGCTGGCCGTCGCACTGGCTGCCAGGGGCTTCATGCCCGAGGACGAGGGCGCGCTGCTCCACGACGTCGCGGTCCGCGCCCTGGGCGCGGGACCCGGTCTCGAGGTCGGCAGCTACTGCGGCAAATCGGCGGTCTATCTCGGCGCGGCGGCCCGGGCCGCCGGCAGCATCGTGTTCACCGTGGACCACCACCGCGGGTCCGAGGAGAACCAGGCCGGCTGGGAGCACCACGACGCCTCGCTCGCCGACCCGGAGTTCGGCCGGCTGGACACGCTGCCCGCCTTCCGCCGCACGATCAAGCAGGCCGGGCTCGAGGACGAGGTGGTCGCGGTGGTCGGTCGGTCGACGACGGTCGCCGCCCACTGGCGCACCCCGCTGTCGCTGCTGTTCATCGACGGCGGCCACTCCGACGAGCACGCCGGGAACGACTACACCGGCTGGGCCCACTGGGTGCGGCACGGTGGCACGCTCGTGGTCCACGACGTCTTCCCGGACCCGGCCGACGGGGGCCAGGCGCCGTACCAGGTCTATCTGCGGGCGCTGGACGGCGGCTTCGAGGAGAAGGCGGTGCTGGGGTCGATGAGGGTGCTGACCCGGGTCCGAGGCGAGGCGGGCCAGCCGCTCGGCCAGGACACGTCGCCCTCGACGTAGGCGGTCCCCTGCCGCACCGGGAGGACCGCTCAGCCGCGCGGGGGCAGCCGGTGCAGGACCACGTCGCGCAGGCCGCCGGCCTCGGCGAGCAGCGTCAGGTAGGTGCAGTGTGGCTGGCGTCGGCGGTCGGTCGGCGAGCCGGGGTTGAGCAGCCGTAGCCCGCCAGGGGTGACGCTGTCCCACGGGATGTGGCTGTGGCCGAAGACCAGGACGTCGGCGTCCGCGTAGGTCTCGTCGCAGTGTCGAGCGCGGGCCTTCGCGTCCCCGGTCTCGTGGACCACGGCGAACCGGACCCCGCCGATGGTGTCGCGGGCCACCTCGGGCAGCCGGCGGCGGAGCTGCTCGCCGTCGTTGTTGCCGAACACCGCGACCAGCCGCCGGGACCGGTCCTCCAGCTGGTCGAGGAGCGCGGCCTCGACCCAGTCCCCCGCGTGCACCACGACCGCCGCCGCCTCGACCGCCTCCCACACCGCTGGAGGCAGGTCCCGTGCGCGTCGGGGCAGGTGCGTGTCGGCCAGCAGCAGCACCCGCTGGGCATCCACCGTCTCAGCCGGCGGGGCTGAGCACGGCCTCGCAGCCGCACTCGAGCCCGATCTCGGAGTAGTCCATCGGGAGGGACCCGGCGCGGAAGATGTCCGAGCCCGGGGTGCCACCGGACAGCGCGTCGACCGCGAGCACCACTGCGGCAGCGGTGTAGGTCGTCTGCTCCTGCGGCCAGAGCGTCTCGTCGGGGTAGACGTAGCCGGTCCAGTAGCCCCCTCCGGGCGCGCGCAGGTGCTGCATGTCGGCCAGCAGGGACACCGCGCGCTCCCGGTCGCCGAGGGAGTCCAGGGCCAGGGCCAGCTCACAGGTCTCGGCGCCGGTGACCCACGGGTTCGAGTCCACGCAGCGGATGCCCAGCCCAGGCACCACGAACCGATCCCACCCGCTCGCCAGCAGCTCCCGGCCGGCCTCGCCCCGGACCGCGCCGCCGAGCACCGGGTAGTACCAGTCCATCGAGAAGGTCGACTTGTCCAGGAACAGCTCGCGGTGGGCGCGCAGCGCGTGCCCGACCCGGCCTGCCGCCAGCTCCCACTCCGGCTGCGGCTCGTCCATCAGCTCGGACAGGGCGATGCCGGCAGTGAGCGCGTGGAAGATGCTCGAGCTGCCGGCGACCAGCCCGTCGGCGTTCACCCGGCCCCCGGCCTCGCGCGACCAGGCGATGCCGCCGAACGGCAGCTGCAGGCCGACCACGATCTCGAGGCCGCGGCGTACGGCGGGCCAGCAGCGCCGAACGAACGCCTCGTCCCTGCGGACCAGCCAGTGGTGCCACACTCCGACCGCGAGGTAGGCGCACATGTTGGTCTCGGTGCTCGGGTCGGCGACCTGACCCGACGCGATGCGCATCGGCCATGAGCCGTCCTCGCGCTGGACGGCAAGGCACCAGTCATAGGCGCGATGCGCGGCGTCGACCTCCCCGCCGACGAGCAGCGCCATCGCCGCCTCGACGTGGTTCCAGACATCGGTCTGGGCACCCGGCGACCACGGGATCGCGCCGTCCGGCTCCTGGGTGCGCGCGATGGAGCCGGCCGTCTCGGCGACCTCGTGGCTGCTCAGGATCCCGGGCAGGGACGGGACGGCGGACGTCATGCGCTGAGCTCCGGCTTGCGCAGGTAGACCACCAGGCTCTTGCCGATCAGGGGGTCGAGCACCCGCTCCGCGAGCCGGGTGACCAGCGGCTTCTTCATGATGTCCCACACCAGGAGTCGGTGGTAGGCCCTCACCAGGGGGTGCTTGTCGCGGTCGACCCCGACCGCGCACTTGATCCACCAGTAGGGCGCGTGCAGGCCGTGGGCGTGGTCGCGACCCTCGTAGACGAGCCCGGCCGCCACGAGACGATCGACCAGATCGTCCCCGTCATAGATCCGGACGTGTCCACCCTCGTTGGCGTGGTAGGCGTCCGAGAGCGCCCAGCAGATCCGCTCGGGCAGCCACCGCGGCACGGTGACGGCCATCGTGCCGCCCGGTCGCAGCACCCGCGCCAGCTCGCCGATGGCGGTGCTGTCGTCGGGGATGTGCTCGAGGACCTCCGAGGCGACGACCCGGTCGAACTCACCATCCGCGAAGGGCAGCGACAAGGCGTCCCCCCGCTTGATGTCGGCATCCGCCCCCAAGGGCACCTCGCCGGCCTCGCGCATCGCCCCGAAAAGCTCGAGGACGCCTGCCAGCTCGTCGCCGTCCTGGTCGAAGGCGACCACGTCGCTGCCGCGGCGGAACATCTCGAACGCGTGCCGGCCCGCCCCGCAGCCCATGTCGAGGACCCGGTCCCCGGGTCGCAGCCCGAGGCGGTCGAAGTCAACGCTCAGCATGGTCGCGCTCTCCTCGTCGCTCGTCGATGGCGTCCCGGTAGGCAGCCGCGGTCGCCTCGGCGACCGCGCGCCAGCTGAACTCGGCCAGTGCCCGCTCCCGGCCGGCGCGGCCCATCCGGGTCCGTCTGTCCGGGTCGTCGAGCAGGCGGGCGAGGGCGGTCTCGAGCTCGCCCACGTCGCCCGGCGCGACCAGGTCCGCGCAGAGACCGTCCGGTCCCACCACCTCGGGGATCGCTCCCGCACGGCTGACCACCAACGGGGTCTCGCAGGCCATCGCCTCGACGGTCGGCAGGGAGAAGCCCTCGTAGAGCGACGGCACGCAGGCGACCTCGGCGGCGCCGACCACGGCCGCGAGCTCGGCGTCGGTGATGCCGTTCACGAAGCTCACCGAGTCGGCGATCGCGAGCCGTTCGATGAGCTGCTCGGTCTGGCCTCCGGGCTTCGGTCGGGAGATCAGCAGCAGCTCCACCTCACGCTCGGTGCGGAGCTTGGCGAAGGCCTCCAGCAGGGTCGCGATGCCCTTCATAGGGGTGTCCGCGCTGGCCATCGCGACGATCCGCCCAGGGGTGCGCGGGACGCTCGGGGGCGCGAAGACCTGGTCCACGCCCAGCGGCACGACCCGGATGCGCTCGGGGTCCACGCCGAAGTCCGTGACGATGTCACGCGCGGAGCTCGCCGACGGACACAGGATCCGGGTCATCCGGCGGGCCACCGTGGTCTGCATCCGCAGGAAGCCGTACCACCGGCGCAGCGTGAGCCGCCTCCGCCAGGTGGTCGCCGCCGCGAGGTCCACCCGGCGGTCGAAGGTGATCGGGTGGTGGATCGTGGTGACCAGCGGGAGGCCGGCCCTCTCGATGTCCAGGATGCCCCAGCCGAGCGTCTGGTTGTCGTGCACGACGTCGAAGTCCGCGAGGCGGTGCCCGAGAAGCCGGGCGACCCTCCGGCTGAAGGTGTGCGGCTCCGGGAAGCCCGCGGTCCACATCGTGGCGACCTCGACCAGGTCGATGCGGTCCCGGATCTCGCGGGGGTGCGGGGTGCGGAACGGGTCCGGCTCGCGGTACAGGTCCAGGCTCGGCACCTCGGTGAGACCTACGCCGGGGTCGAGCACGGGGTAGGGCTGCCCGGAGAACACCTCGACGTCGTGACCGAGCGCGACGAGCTCGCGGCTCAAGTGTCGGACGTAGACGCCCTGGCCGCCGCAGTGCGGCTTGCTGCGATAGGACAGCAGAGCGACGCGCAATCCGACCTCCGACGTGCTCGTGGACCGCCCGAGGGCCGGTGTCCAGACTGGGACGTCCTCCGATTTTAGCGGACCGCGGTGCTGGCGACGTGTGCGGGTGACCCGCTCCGGACGGTCGTCCACGCCCGTGCTGACCACCCTTGAGCATGACGGCCACGGACGGGCAGCTGCAGGAGACGGCCGTGCCGGTGGGCACGCTCTGGCGGACGCCCCACGCCCCGTGGGAGGCGGTCACCCAGCTGCTGACGGTCGAGGTCGACGAGATCCACCCTTGCGGAGGCCCCGTCATTGCCTCTCGGCCGTGTCGTCCGAGGACACGTCGTCGTCCGAGGTCGAACCGCCGGACCTCTCGCCGGCTGCTGCGCCGGACGACTCGGTCTTCTCGAGGGCGTCGGCGAGAGGACTGCTGCTCTCAACCCCACGAGCCGAGGCGACCAGGCTGGCCACCGTGGTCACTGCCAGGATCCCGATGATGGCGCCCAACGACGCCAGGATCGGGATGTCGGGAGCCCAGTCGATGTGCTGGCCGCCGTTGACGAAGGGCAGCTCGTTCTCGTGCATCGCGTGCAGGATCAGCTTGACGCCGATGAAGAGCAGCAGGAACGCGAGCCCG
>JBDTXF010000128.1:0-7675 GCA_040006355.1 Nocardioidaceae bacterium
GGCGGAAGCCCTTGCGCACGACAAAGCAGGTGACCGACCAGACGCCCACGAGCTCGGGGTCCATCCGCATCCACGGCTTCTTCCGGCTCCAGATCCTCGGATAGTTCTCCCGCGGCTCGACCGCGACCCAGCCGGCCGGCTCGCCGTCAACGCACCCGATCAGGCCGGACGTGGGTCCGTCGGCGCCGCAACCGGTCTGCCCCAGCAACGCGGCGTCTCGCTGCTCCTGGGTGGTGTCGCGCCAAATCCAGCCCGGAACCTTCAGCGCCTGGCATCGACACTTGCAGGCGCCACCCGCGTCGAACACCGCCTCAACGTCCTCGCTGGTTGCCTCGTTGGCCGGTCGCCAGGTGAACTCGGGCACACCGCAGCCTAGCCCGGATGGGTCAGGAGGTCCGCGACTGAAAGCACGGAAATGCCCAGGTGCGCGTCAGATGTAGTACGGCGCTGACTCCTCGCCTGAGGCCTCCCCATGACTCCGTCAGCCGTCGACAGGAGTCGAATGGCGCCCCGGAACAGGATCAACGGGGAATCAGCCGTTGTGGACCAGCGCACAACGGGGCGAGGGTGAGGCGCGAATGCGTGCAGTCGACATGTCGTAGTGCCGTATGAGGAACCGCTTGTGTGACGCCCCAGGTCAGCGGACACCCGATGGAGCTTCGGACTTCGCGGCCGAACTCAACCGGCCACAGCGTTGATCGTGCAGTACATCGACTCGGTCGCAGGCAACCGCGACGGGGACGGTCTGCGATGGGGTGCCGAGTTGGTCTGTGCCCAGCCGCTGGACGCCCGGATCGCCGCGTCGACCTACGATGGGGTCTGTGACGGCATCGACCGCCCGCGAGGGTCGGTGATCGGGCGCTGGAAGACCGATCTGATCAAGCCCCGGCGGCCGTGGAAGGGCCCGACGATCTCGAGATCGCCACCGCCGAGTGGGTCGACTGGTTCAACCGCCGCCGGCCCTTCGAGTACTGCGACGACCTCACACCGGTCGAAGCCGAGCGGGCTCACTACGCTCACCACCAGACCCCGACACCGGTCGGAGTCTCACACTAGAAAGTCTCCGGAATCGCCGGAGCGGTTCAACTCGTGCCGACCGGTACTTCTTCGGCTGGGTGGCCGCGGCGAACGCAGCCCTGCAACGTCGACGGGCATCCCCCCAAGCGCCAGGGATACGAAGGCCGGCCGGGCAGCGCTCAGCGCACGATGAGCACCGGGCAGCTCGCGAGGTGCACGACCTTGTGGGCGACGCTCCCCAGCAAGATGCTGGGTATCTCGGAATGGCCTCGCGACCCTACGACGATGAGATCCACGCCCCTGTCGTGGGCCGCTTCGACGATCTTGTGGCCCGTGTCGCCGTGATAGCTGGCGACCCGGCTGAAGGTCGCCTCGATGCCGGTCGCCTGCAGCTCGCGGCACACGTTCTCGGCGACGTTGTGCTCCAGCTCCGACATGTCGACATCCTGCGGTCCTCCGCGGCCTGTGGCGAGCAGCGGCCGGACATGGATGACGTGCACCGCACCACCCGTCGACCTGGCCAGGTCCGCGGCCGTGGCCACGGCCTTGCGCGAGCGCTCCGACGTATCGACCGCCAACAAGATATTCGTGAACATCACGACACCGCCCTCTCCTGCGTTCCTCTTCGTGCGACTCTCCCGTGAGCCCCGCGGTGGGGCCAGGGTCTTTCGTCCTGTCGATTGAGCTGGCGGGTCGTGGCATGGGAACGATGCTGAATTTCGGTCCGGATGGTCGAGCGAGGCGCATGTCGCGGGTTGGCAGACGAGCTGCCGCCAGGCCGCGTGCGCACGTCAAGGACGCGCCGGTGCCACACCCGATGGACCACCGATGAACGTCATCGGGGCGCATCCGGCTCGAGGACGGAAGCGTCACGAGCATGCAGCGGTTCCCGGTGAGCTCGCCAACGACCTGAAGACCAAGCGGGACTCCGACCCTCCGCCGGCTCCGGCTTTGGTCGACATCGGGCCGCTCGTCGCGGTGACCAACGGATGGAATCGGTTGTCCGGAGGTCGCTGGGCTCACGTGAGCGTGGCCTTGGCAACAGCGTCTTGTATGGTGCGCGACCATCCGAAGGTCACCGCGCTGGGTGACGGTTCGCGTCACGACAGCCTGATACATGCGGTCAATGGCCGGGGGCCACTCGTCTGACCCTCACGATGATGACGTCGGACGCCAGTGGCGCTAGCGTAGCCCTGTGATAGATGACGCACATGTGGACGCCGGGACGGTCGCTGACTTTCTTGACCGGCTCGCCGCCCGGACCCCGACCCCGGCGGGCGGCTCGGTCGCGGCCCTGTGCACCGCCCAGGCAGCGGCCCTGGTGGCGATGGTGGCGCGCTACTGCGAGGCCCCATCCCTGGTCGAGCGGGCCGAGCGGTTCGTCACTCATGCGCAGCGGCTGACGGTCGAAGACGAGCGAGCCTTCGGCGCTGTGGCCGCTGCATGGGCACTGCCCCGCGGATCGTCCCTCGAGAACCAGGAGCGGCGCTCAGCCATCGATGAGGCCCTCCTGGGGGCGGCCGAACCGCAGGCGCAGATCGTCGAGACAGCGATCGAGGTTCTGGGCCTGATCAGCCAGCTGCAGCCCGCCGCCAAGGGTGGGCTGATGGCCGACTTGGTCGCGGCCGGCGAGGTGGCCAAGGCCGCGTCAACCATTGCGAGAATGAACGTGGAGTCCAACGTGCGTGCGCTGCCGGACTCCGAAGCCCGCTCGCGACTACTGCGACGCATGGGCGTCGTCGCCAAATTGAGGACCTAACAGGCTCAGCGCCTAGGAACCGGAGGCCCGCCACGCCCCGATCTGCTGCACGCCGACCTCGCGTGGTCCCCATCAGCCTTCGCGCTGAGGCCCACGGGACCGACCGCGTCGAGGCGGTACCTCGTCTGACGATGCAGGGAATGGTCGCGAAATCGCCGTGCTCGCCCGGTGGAACAACTCGAGTCGGTCCCCGGTCAGACATCGGTCAGGAGAGTCCGACGATGGTGCCGTCGTCGGTCAAGTCGATGCGCACAGAGGCGGGAACCCGAGGGAGCCCGGGCATGGTCATCACGTCGCCGCAGACCAGCACCACGAAACCCGCACCTGCGGAGAGCCGGACCTCGCGCACGTGAAGGGCGTGGCCAGACGGCGCGCCCCGGAGCGTCGGGTCGATGGAGAAGGAGTACTGCGTCTTGGCGATGCACACCGGCAGATCGCCGTACCCGTCGTCCTCGATGCGCTGCAGGCGGCGCCGGGCCTTGGGGTCCCAGCTCACCGTCGAGGCGCCGTAGAGACGGGTGGCCACGGCCTCGGCCTTCGCCGTCAGCGGCATCTCGTCGGGGTAGGTGTAGGAGAAGGTGTACGGCGAAGGCTCGTCGAGGACCTGGATCACTCCCTTGGCGAGGGCCTCCGCACCGGCTCCACCGTCTACGAAGTGGGTGGCAGGGAAGGCCTGGACACCTTCCTGCGCGACGAGCGAGACGACCTTGTCGACCTCCGCCTCGGTGTCGGTGGGGAACCGGTTGACCGCGACGACGCAGGGCACGCCGTAGACCTCGCGGATGTTGTGCAGGTGCCGCGTGAGGTTCGCCATCCCCCGCTCCAGCGCCGAGAGGTCCTCGGTCTCGAGGTCGGCGACCGCGACGCCGCCGTGGTACTTGAGCGCCCGGACGGTGGCGACCACTACTGCGGCGTCGGGGCGCAGGCCGCTCTTGCGGCACTTGATGTCCACGAACTTTTCGGCGCCGAGGTCTGCCCCGAAGCCCGCCTCCGTGACCACGTAGTCGGCCAAGCGAACGCCTGCTCGGGTGGCGATCACCGAGCTGCAGCCATGTGCGATGTTGGCGAACGGTCCGCCGTGCACGAAGGCCGGCGCGTGCTCGAGGGTCTGCACGAGGTTGGGCGCGAGGGCGTCCCGCAGCAGTACGGTCATGGCGCCGTCGGCTTTGAGGTCGCGGGCGGTGACTGGCGCCTTGTCGCGCGTGTAGCCGATGACGATGTCGCCGATGCGGCGCTTCAGGTCGGCCCAGCTCTCGGTCAGGCAGAAGATGGCCATCAGCTCGGAGGCCACCACGATGTCGAAGCCGTCCTCGCGCGGGAAGCCGTTGCGCGGCCCGCCGAGCGCCACCACCATGTCGCGCAGGGCGCGGTCGTTGAGGTCCACCACCCGCTTCCACGTGATGGTGCGCGCGTCGATGCCGAGCTCGTTCCCGTGGTGCACGTGGTTGTCGATCAACGCGGACAACAGGTTGTGCGCCGCCGCCAGCGCCGCGAAGTCGCCGGTGAAGTGCAGGTTGATGTCCTCCATCGGCACGACCTGAGCGTAACCGCCTCCGGCAGCGCCGCCCTTCATCCCGAAGACCGGGCCCATGGAGGGCTCACGGAGGCAGGCGATGGCCTTGTGGCCGAGGCCGTGCAAGGCATCGGTGAGCCCGACCGTCGTGGTGGTCTTGCCCTCGCCGGCCGGGGTAGGGGAGATCGCAGTCATCAAGATGAGCTTGCCGCGAGGACGGTCGGCCAGGGAGTCGAGGTAACGCAGGTCGACCTTGGCCTTCGTGTGGCCGTAGGGCACGAGGTGCTCGGCGGCGATGCCCAGCTCATCACGTGCCACGTCCACGATGGGACGCAGCCGGGCGGAAGTAGCGATCTCGATGTCCGACAGCATGGGTGTTGTTCCTCCGGGGTGTGAGCAGATGGTCATCGGTGACACAGGCTGAGCCCGACATTCGGGCCGCCGAAGATATGGTCTGCGGCAGTCAGCTTCCCGCCCCTGCTGAGTCGTAGGGAGCGAGCCAGGTCAGGGTCGCGTCGAGGTAGCGGCTCAGGCCCTTGTACTCGACCAGCTCGGGCGGCAGGGTCTTCAGCACTCGGTACAGGCGCTGCCCCCAGCCCGGGACCGTCACCAGGTCGTCGAGGCTGATCAGGTAGCAGCGGATCGGAAACACGATCGCGTTGGACCGAGGCAACCGGAAGAAGATCTGCAGTTCCACCCGGAGGTGAACCTTCTCCCCGGCGTTCTCCGGGGTGACCGTGGACCGGTCGACGCCCCACTTGTCGTAGTTCTCGGGGCTGGTGTCGAGGCGCGGGTTGATGGTCATGGTCCAGTTGAGACGGCGCGCCGGGCGGCCCTGCTGCAGGTTGAGAAGGTACTTCAGGGCTCGGTCGAACACACCGATCTCGTGCGCCAGCGGGACGGGACCGTGCCACTCGAAGAAGTTCATGCCGATGTCGAAGTCCAGTGACCAGTCAGCCTGTGTGGTGACGATCCCGGCGTCCATCCACAGGTTGTCGTTGCGCTGGTCGAGCAGGCAGAAGTCACCCTGGCTCTGACGCGTGACGTACTCCATCGGCCCCATCGGCGCGTCCGTGGCGCCGCCTGGTCGGGGCGGCAGGGTCGACGTGTCGCCGAAGACGAAGGAGTCGTCGATGCCGAGCGGCCGGTTGACCCACCGCCAGCGGTTCCCCGGCCCCCGCTCGAGGGTGAAGTGGTCCGGATAGTCCGAGGCCATGCTGGTCATGAGCAGCTCGAGCAGGTCCCAGCCCGCCAGGTCCATGTGCGGGAGCGACTGGCAGCGCAGCGGGTCCTCGGCGAGAACCAGAGAACGGTCGCGCATCTCCGACGCGTAGTGCTCGTCGACGTCGATCGGGAACTCGAGCACCGAGCCGACCGGCCCGGCGATGTGGGTCTCGATGTTCACGCTGTACATGTACGCGTCCCGATCGAACGGGAAGGGGAAGCGTCGGATGGCCTCAGGACTGTTGTAGAACGTGAAGTCGTCACGGAACGTCTCCGTGTGGAAGTTGAGCGTCATCGTCGGTCCCTCTCTACTCGGCCTGCGTGGATGCGGTTCGGAACCGTGGACCTGGTCACAGGTCCAGGGTGAGCTGCCGACCGCGGAAGCGGGACATGCAGATCATCAGCTGCTGGCCGGCGGCGCGTTCCTCGGCCGTCAGGTAGTGGTCGTTGTGGTCCATGACGCCGTCGCGGCTGAGCACGCGCGTCTCGCACTGGCCGCAGACGCCACCCCTGCACAGGTAGGGCGGGTTCACACCCGCCGCCTCCACTGCCTCGAGAATGCTCTCGTGCTCGCCGACGTGCACATCGAGCTCGGAGCGGGCGAGCCGCACGGTGAAGGGATCACCCCCCGGAGGGGGGAGGAACCGCTCGCAGTGCAGGTTCTCCTGCGGCCATCCGGCGAGCCGGCCGGAATCCAGCACGCTGTCGATCATGCGCTCCGGTCCACAGACGTACACGTGGGTTCCGAGCGGCCGCTCCTCGAGCAGGTCGTCCAGGGGGATCCGCTCGCCCAGGCTCGTCCGGTACAGACTGACCCGGTCGCCGTAGGTCTCCTTCAGCGCCTTTCCGTAGGCGCCGGTCGCCTCAGCGCGCATCGCATAGTGCAGCTCGAAGTCGTGGCCGAGCGTGGACAGCTGGGCCGTCATGGCCATGAAGGGCGTGATGCCGATTCCGCCGGCGATCAGGATGTGCTTCCGGGCCAGCTGATGGATCGGGAACAGGTTCCCGGGCGGCGTGATCCACAGTTCAGTGCCTGGCGAGACCCGGGTGTGCATGTACGTCGACCCGCCCCGGGACTCCGCGACGCGCAGCACGCTGATCTCGTACGTCTCGGTGCACGCCGGCGAGCTCATCAGCGAGTAGGGGTTGCGGATCCGTCGCCGACCGTCATCCATCATCACCGTGATGTGGGCGCCGCCGGAGAAGGCCGGAAGCTGGCCTTTGTCGACCGGGGCGAGGCGGAACCGCTTGACGCGGTCCGCGACGACGATGACGTCGTCGACCCGCACCCGGATCTCCTCCTTGTGGCTGACAGCGACAGGGCTCATACGTACGCTTCCTGGGGCACCGGCCGCTCGCTCGGATCCTCTGCGTTCGCGCAGACTCCCTGGAACGCTGCGAGGCGTCGGGAGTAGTGGTCCCGGACGAAGAGAAGGACGCCGCAGCCGGCACACTCGAGGATCGACACCGTGACGTCCTCGGTGATGTGCTTGCAGTGCACGCACTGCACGCGTCGGGCTCGCGAGCCGCTGTGCTCGGTGAGCACCGACTTGTGGTCGATGCCGTGGCTGACGGCGATGACCACGACGCGGCCGACGAAGCCCTCGCTGCCCGCCGCGTACAACCGCGTGCCCATCGTCGCCGTCGTCAGCAGTCCGTCGAGACGCCGGAGGACGTCGTCGGTGCTGCCGAGCACATCGATGCGATCGGTCCCGAGGGAGCGCAGCCGGTTGAGTTCGGGCACGGGGGACTTGTCGGAGGCGACGTACAGCAGGTGCGTCCGTCCGGCGAAGCCGTCGGGGGCGTCCAGGAGCATGCGCAGCACCGGACGGATCCCCTCACCGCTGGCGGCGACAAGATTGCGACGAGCGCTCGGCACCGCCCGTAGACCGTCGTACTGCGGTCTGCTCTTGATGGGCGAGGGTGGCATGGTGCTGTTCGCAGGCTCCCCGTCAACCACGGGCGAGCCTCTTCTTCTTGTCCGGATCGTCGAAGGGCAGCGTGTGCGCGATCGCCGGGCCGTTGACCGACGCGCCGCGCACCTCGAGGGGCGTGCCGTGCACGGCCTTGTCGACGTCGAGCCGTGCGATGGCCATGGAGCGGTTCGTCAGAGTGGAGTACATACCGCAGGTGATGACGCCGACCCTGCGGTCGCCCTCGTA
>JBDTXF010000129.1:0-7630 GCA_040006355.1 Nocardioidaceae bacterium
CCGGCTGCCGGTCTGGCCGACCTGCTCGTGGTGCGGGCGCCAGCCGAGGCTGGTCACCACGCGGGAGACCCCGAGGGCCCCGTCGAGCAGGTCGGTGAGCTCGAGCAGGTCCTTGAACCCGTCGGCACTGCCGGCGCCGCGGCCGGCGCCGACCACCACGCTCGCGGACTTGAGGCTGCCCGACTCGTCGGGCTCGCCGGGCTCGGTGCGGACCACCCGGGCCCGCAGGTCGGCGGCGTCCACGTCGACCTCGAGGGGGGCCACCTCGGGGGCGGTGCCCACCTCCGCCGGCTGCGGGTCGCACGCGTGACCGGCGACGCTCAGCACCGCGACGGCGTCCTCCAGTCGCATCTCCTCCAGGGCCGCGCCGCCCAGCACCTGCCGGGAGACGGTGAGCGGGTCCAGTGACTCGACCGAGACGACATTGGCCGCCATCGAGACACCGCGTCGGCAGGCCACGTGCGCCAGCACCACGTTGCCACGTGGCGTGCCGGCTGCCAGCACGACCGCGGCGGCCCCGGTGGCGGCCACGACGGCAGCGGCCCACGCGGCGGCGGCGTAGGAGGTGAACGCCTCGCCGTCGGCGTGCCGCACCGAGGTGACGCCGTAGGCCCCGAGCTGGTCGAGGAGACCGGTCGGAAGGCCGCCGACGACCAGCGCGTGCACGTCCCCGAGCCCACGGGCGAAGGTCAGCGTCTCGCGCGACACCTCGCTGGCCCCGTCGGCGTCGGTCTCGACCAGGACCAGGACGGACGTCATCGGAGGACTCCCAGCTTCTCGAAGAGGTCCACGACGGCGGCCGCGGACTCCGGCCCCTCACCGAGGACGGTGACCTGGCTGGGCTGCTGGGGCGGCAGCGTGAGCCGCAGCCGGCCCGCACCGACCGGAGCGCCAGCGGGGACGAGCTGCTCGACCTGCACCTTCTTGGCCTTCATCCGTCCCGGGATCGTGGGGTAGCGCGGCTCGATGCCGCCCTCCATCACGGTCAGCACCGCCGGCAGCGGCACCTCGAAGACCTCCGTGCCGCCGTCGGGGCTGCCCCCGCGCGCGGTGACGGTCGCACCGTCGACGCTGAGGGTGGAGACCCCGGTGACGACCGGGCGGTCCAGCAGGTAGGACAGCCGGATCCCGACCTGGAAGTCGCCGGTGTCCGAGGCGTCGTTGCCCAGCAGCACCAGGTCGTACGTCGTGCCTGCGGCCTCGTGCGCCCGGACCACGTCGGCGATCGCAGCCGCGACGTCGGCCGGGCCGTAGGCCGCCGGGTCGGCCTCGACCAGCACCGCGCCGGCGCAGCCCAGGGCCAGCGCCGTGCGCAGCTGCTCGATGGAGTCCGCGGAGCCCAGGGTCAGCACGGTGGCCTGCCCGTCGGTGTCCTTGGCGGTCCGGATGGCCAGCTCGACGGCGCAGTCCTCGTGCGGGCTGACCGTGTGGCCGAGCGAGGTGTCGTCGACCGACATCTGGTCCGCGCTCAGCCGGATCTCACCGCCGAGGTCCGGGACCCGCTTGATGCACACCAAGACGTTGGTCATGCCTTGATGCGATCGTTGCTGGGGTCGAACAGAGGCGTGCTGTCCGCGGAGCCGACGGTGACCGGGTAGAGCTCCTCCATGTAGGACACCGAGAGCTGGTTGCCGACCCGCGCCTCCTGCGGAGGCAGGTAGGCGAGCAGCACGTGCTTGCCGAGCGACGGCGCCGACCCTGCGCTGGTGACGTAGGGGTGGTGCCCGTGACCGTCGAGGAGCGCGCTGCCGTCCCGGGCCAGGACCGGCTCCCCGCCGAGCATGTAGCGCTTCACCCCCGAGGCCGACGTGTGGTCGTCCACGGTCAGCGTGCAGAGCACCGAGGCCGGCTCCTCCTCACGCTGTTTGAGGTAGGCCTCTCGGCCCACGAAGTCGGCGGCCTTCACCTTGGGCCGCGCCATGCCGGCCTCGATGATGGTGCGCTCGGTGTCGAGCTCGTAGCCGAAGGCGCGGTAGCCCTTCTCCAGCCGGCCGGTGGTCGCATAGACCCCGATGCCGACCGGCACCGCGCCGTACGACGACCCGGCGGCCAGCAGCATCTCCCAGAGCTTGGCGCCCTGCTCGATCGGCACGTGGAGCTCCCAGCCGAGCTCGCCGACATAGGAGATCCGGGAGGCGAGCACGGAGATCGAGCCGACCTCGATGGTGCGGCAGGTGCCGAACCCGAAGCCCTGGTGGCTGATGTCGTCCACCGTGAGCTCGCCGAGGATCGCGCGGGCCTGCGGGCCCCAGAGCCCGATCGTGGTCCACGCCGACGTCAGGTCGACGACCTGCGCGGTGCTGTCCTTGGGCATCCGGTCCGCGAACCACTTGCGGTCCACCATGCCGTGCGCGCCGCCGGTGACGACCCGGAACCGGTCGTGCGCCAGCCGCATCACGGTGAGGTCGGAGCGGAAGCCTCCACGCTCGTCGAGCACGGGGGTGTAGACGACCCGACCCACCGCGACGTCGCACTGCGAGACGCAGATCCGCTGGACGGCGTCGAGCGCCCCGACCCCGATGACGTCGAAGATCGCGAACGCGGAGAGGTCGATCACCCCGGCCCGGTCCCGCATGGCGAGGTGCTCGGCGTTGATGATCGGCGACCACCAGCGCGCGTCCCACTCGTTGTCACGCGGCATCACCCGGTCGCCGTACTCCTCAAGCAGTCCGGCGTTGGACTCATACCAGAACGGCCGCTCCCAGCCGGCGGCCTCGAAGAACCGGGCGCCCAGAGCCACCTGCGAGGCGTGCATCGGGGCCAGGCGCTGGTCGCGGTCGGACTCGTACTGCTCGCCGGGGTGCACGATGCCGTAGGTCTTGATGAACGCCTCGCCGGTGCGCGCCCTGACATGCGCGCGGGTCTGCTGGTGGGGGTAGAACCGGGCGATGTCGGAGCCGCTGAGGTCGATCTCGGGGAGCCCGTCGGTCATCCACTCGGCGACCGCGCGGCCGACGCCCGGGCCCTCCTTGATCCAGACCGCGGCGGCGGACCACAGGCCCTTGACCTCGGGGGTCTCGCCGAGCACGGGTGCGCCGTCCGGGGTCAGCGAGAGCAGTCCGTTGATGGCGTAGCGGATCTCGGCGCCCTCGGCACCGAGCAGGTCCGGCATCAGCAGATAAGCCTGCTCGAGCTGCGGGTCGAAGTCGTCGGAGGTGAAGGGCATCTCGGTCGGCGAGAGCTTGGCCTGCTCGATCGAGGGGATCTCCTCGGGCTCGTGCAGGATCGCGCGGTGCGCGTAGGAGCCGACCTCCATGTCGGCGCCGTGCTGGCGTTCGTAGCACAGCGTGTCCATGTCCCGGATGATCGGGAAGCTGATCTCACCCTCCTGCTCGGCGAGCACCTGCACCGGCCCGACGCTGATCATCTGGTGCACGGCGGGGGTCAGCGGGATGTGCGCGCCGGCCATCTTCGCAAGCTGGGGGCTCCACACACCGCACGCGATCACGACCGTCTCGGTCTCGATGTCGCCACCGGTGGTGCGCACCCGACAGATCTGTTCGCCCCCGCCCACTCCCTGTGACGTGTCGAGGCCGACCACCTCGACGGTCGGGACGACGGTCAGCGCACCGGTCTCCAGGGCGCGCTCGCGCATGATCGTGCCGGCACGCAGCGAGTCGACCACGCCGACCGACGGCGTCCAGAAGGCACCGATGATCTGGTCCGCGTCGAGGAAGGGCACCTTCTCCACCACGTCGGCGGGCTCGACGAGCGAGGACTCGATGCCCCACGCCCGGGCCGAGGACATCCGGCGTCGCAGCTCCTCCATGCGCTCCTCGGTGCGGGCGACCTCGAAGCCGCCGCACTCGGTGAAGACGCCCATCTCCTTGTACTGCTCCATCGAGTCGAGCGTCAGGTCCGTGATCTCGCGGCTGTGGTCGACCGGGAAGATGAAGTTCGACGCGTGACCGGTCGAGCCGCCCGGGTTCGGCAGCGCGCCCTTGTCGATCTGGACGATGTCGCGCCACCCCAGTCGGGCGAGGTGGTGGACGAGGCTGTTGCCGACGATGCCGGCGCCGATGACGACGACGCGAGCAGTGGGCGGGACCGAGGCCATCACGGCCTCCCTTCGCTGTGTGTTGCGTATTGCGCAACCGGATGCGCTATTCGAGACAACCAAAGCATGAGCCTCCCCCGCCGCGCCTGTCAACCAGGCGCGACAGGGGAGGTCCCGCTGCGTCTTCCGGGGCTACTTCAGCCAAGCGTCGACCGCGCCGGGGTTCGCCTTGATCCACTTGTCGGCGGCCGCCTCCGGGGACAGCCCGTCCTCGGTGATGTACTTCGCGACCAGGTTCTGCTGCTTGTCGGACCAGCTGAAGTTCTTGATCAGCCGGTAGCCCGAGGAGTTGCCGTCCGCGAACTGGTTGCTGACGATCTTGTGCAGCGGGTAGTCCGGGTAGTCGCATGCGACCTTGGCCGCGTCGGCGTCGCAGCCGGTCTTGTACGTCGGCAGCGCGACCTTCTTCAGCGGCACCTCGGCGAGGAACCACTGGGGTGAGTAGAAGTAGCCCAGCACCGCCTGCTTCTGCGCCTCCCCCTTGCGGAAGGCCTGGATGAGCGCCGCCTCGCTGCCGGTGAAGACCACCTTGTAGTCCAGCTTGAGGTTCTTCACCAGCGCCTCGTCATTGGTCACGAAGCCCGGGTCCCCGTCGAGCAGCTGGCCCTTGCCGCCCGACTCGCTGGTCTTGAAGAGCTTGGCGTACTTGTTCAGGTTCTTCCAGTTCAGGATGTCGGGATACTTCTTGGCCATCCACGGGGGGACGTACCAGCCGATCTTGCCGGTGATCCCGATGCTTCCGGCGTCCTGGGCGACGTGCAGCTTCTTGACGTAGAGGTCGATCAGCTCGGGGTGGCCCCAGTTCTCCAGCACCGCGTCGACCTGCCCGCTGGCGAAGCCCTGCCAGGAGATCTGCTCGTCGACGTAGACGTAGTTGACCAGGCAGCCGAGCTTCTTCTGAGCCACCTCCCCCACCACGAACGCGTCTGCCTCGTAGCCGACCCAGTTGTTGACCGCGATGCTCACCTCGCCGCACTTGCCCTCCGCGGCGGTGGGCTCGTTCTTGATGGTGCTGCCGACCCCCGGCAGCAGGGCGGCGACCACCAGTCCGACGGCGGCGATCGGGACGGTGAGGCTGTGCAGCCTCGTCGGCATCCTCATCACGCACGCCCCTCTCCGCGACGGGCGGCGTACGTCGTGATCCGGTCCAGCATCACGCCCAGGAGCACGATGGAGAACCCGGCCGCGAGGCCGCGGCCCTGGGTGTCGAGCTGCTTGAACCCGGCCACCACGTCGTAGCCGAGCGCACCGGCCCCGACCAGCCCGCCGATCACCACCATGGCCAGGACGTAGAGCAGCCCCTGGTTGGTGGCGACGGTGAACGCCGAGCGAGCCATCGGGATCTGCACCTTGGTGATGATCTGGATGGTCAGCGCTCCCGCGGACTCGGCCGCCTCGACGGTGGTCGCCGAGACCGCCTTGATGCCGTCGGCGACGATCTTGATCGCCGGCGGGGCGGCATAGGCGACCGCGGCCACGATCGCGGTGAAGCGGGTGGCCCCGAACAGGGCCAGGACCGGGATCAGGTAGACGAACGGGGGCAGCGTCTGGCCGGCGTCCAGCAACGGTCTGATCCACCGGTCGGCCCGCTTGCTGCGGCCCATCCAGACCCCGAAGACCGCGGCCAGCGCCATCACCACGACGGCGGCGACCAGCACCGCGGTCAGCGTGATCATCGCGTTGTTCCAGAGCTCCAGCCAGCGCAGCCCGGCCAGACAGATCACCGTGGCCACACCGGCCCTCCAGCCGCCGACGATCACGGCGATGGCGAGGATGGCCAGACCCGTGACGAACCACGGCGACCCGGCCAGGACGTACTGCAGCTTGTTGATCACGGTGTCGGTGATCCCGGTGGTGAGGGACCCGGTGAAGCCCGACCAGTGGGTGGAGATCCAGTCGACGACGGTCTGGACGCCGCTGGCCAGGTCGTCCCCGAGCGAGGACGACCACGGCTTCGCCGCGAACGTGTAGTGCCGGGAGAGATAGACACAGACGATCGCGACCCCGGCACCGCCGAGGAGGAACAGGTTGCGGCGCTCGGCGGCGTCGCGGGCCTGGCCGCGCTGGAGCCTCTCGCCGTGCTCGCTGGCCGCGGTCGTGACCCGGTCCAGGGTGATCGCCATCAGCACGATGCAGATGCCGGGCACGAAGGCGTCGCCGACCCGCAGTGCGTTCAGGGCCCGGACCACCGGCTGGCCGAGGCCGGGACCGTTGATGAAGGCGGCGATGGTGGCCATCGACAGCGCCGCCATCGTGGTCTGGTTGACGCCGACGATGATGGTGCGCTTGGCCAGCGGCAGCTCCACCTTGACCAGTCGCTGCCACGCGGTCTGGCCCATCGAGTCGGTCGCCTCCAGCGCCGTCTCGGGGAGGTGCGAGAGGCCGTGCGAGGCGATCCGCATCAGCGGGGGCAGCGCATAGATCAGGGTGCAGACCACCGCAGCGGCGGCCCCGATGCCGAACAGGATCATCAGCGGGAGCAGGTAGGCGAACGACGGCAGGGTCTGGAGCACGTCGAGGATCGGGGTCAGCACCGCCCGGGCGCGGGCGCTGTGGGCCATCCAGACCGCGAGGGGCAGCCCGATCAGCACCGAGAGGCCCACCGAGAGCAGGGTCACGATCAGCAGGTCCATGCTGGACTCGTAGAAGCCGAGAAGGGCGAACAACGTGAAGGCCACGGCGGTGAGCACCGACATCCGCCAGCCGGCCACCAGGGCGGTGAAGAACCACGCCACGGCGAGCACGCCCAGGAACCCGAGGTGGGGGTAGGGACTGGGGAACGCCGGCGCGCTGATCAGCACCTGGAGCCACTGGACCACGGCGTTGAGCACGTCCGCGATGCCACCGGTGACCGTGGTGACGATGTTGCCGCTGGAGGTCAGCAGGCCGTTGGCCCGGTCGCCGAACCAGTTCTGCACGCCGACCTGGTCGGCGCCGCCGATCACCAACGTGCTCTTCCCCTGGAAGACGATGCTGAGCACGACCCACACCGCAAGCACACCGACCAGGAGCCAGCCGCGCGGGACAGGCATCCGGGAGGTCCGCTTGGCCGGCGGGCTCTCGGCGGGCTCCTGCTCGGTCTCCGGATCCCGGGTCAGGGTGGTCATGACTGCACCGGGGCCATCGGTGACTCCTCGGCGACCACGGCGCGCAGGATGGCCTCGTCGTCGACCATGCCGATCAGCTCGCCGTTCTGGACCACCCGGACCGGGTGGTCGGAGTCGAGTGCGGCGCGGGCGGCACTCTGCACGATCGTGTCGCAGTCCATCTCCGGGCCGTCCATGCTGTCACCGGGACGCACCGGGCGCATCACCCAGCGCAAGGTCAGCACGTGCGAGCGTGGCACCTCCTGGACGAAGTCGCGGACGTACTCGTCGGCCGGCGCCCCGATCACCTCGTCCGGTCTGCCGATCTGCACGACCTCGCCATCGCGCATGATCAGGATCCGGTCACCGAGCTTGAGGGCCTCCTGCAGGTCGTGGGTGATGAAGACCATCGTGGTGTCAAGGTCCTCCTGGAGCCGGATCACCTCGTTCTGCATGTCGCGGCGGATCAGCGGGTCCAGCGCGGAGA
>JBDTXF010000130.1:0-7587 GCA_040006355.1 Nocardioidaceae bacterium
TGTGCCGGTGGTGCTCGTCGCGCTCCAGGGCCAGGGCGGGCAGCTCGGGCAGCACCCGCTCGGCGAGCCCGGTCTCGACCAGCAGCGCCAGGCCGCGGCGGGGATGCGGGGACATCACCAGCTTGACCAGCTCGTCGCGGACCCGCTCGGCCGAGACGATGTCGATGCGCTCGGCCATGTCGCTCATCGCCCGCACGACGTCCGGGTCGACGGTGAACCCGAGCTGCGCCGCGAACCGGGCGGCCCGCAGCATCCGCAGCGGGTCGTCGGAGAACGAGTCCTCCGGGGTCCCGGGCGTGCGGAGCACACCGTGCGCGAGGTCCACCACCCCGCCGTACGGGTCCTCGAAGCGGCGCTCGGGCAGCGTCACCGCCATCGCGTTGACGGTGAAGTCCCGGCGCCCCAGGTCGCCCTCGAGGCTGTCCCCGAAGGCCACCGCCGGCTTCCGGGAGCCGGCCTCGTAGGCGTCCGAGCGGTACGTCGTGATCTCGATCTGCCAGTCGCCCTTGCGGCAGCCGATCGTGCCGAAGGAACGACCCATGTCCCAGGTCGCGTCGGCCCAGCCGGCCAGCAGCCGCTCGGTGGTCCCCGGACGCGCCGAGGTGGTCAGGTCGAGGTCGTGGTGCAGCCGGCCCAGCATCGCGTCGCGGACCGGCCCGCCGACCAGGGCGATCTGCTCGCCGGCAGCAGTGAACCGGGCTCCCAGCTCGTCGATGACGGGTGAGATGCGCAGCAGCTCCTGCACGGCGGTGTCCTGCACCTCGCGCATGTTGCGGACGTTCTCGGGCTCGTCGGACACGAGGGTCAACTCTATGTCAGTGCGTGGCCCGCCCGTGCCAGTCGTCGCCGCGGCGGAAGACCCAGTCGTTAGCCTTGCGCCTGTGACCCGTCCCGCAGTGCCCCGGCGCTCGACCGGTCGGCCCAGCGGTCGGGGCAGCGGTCGGGGCACGGGTCGGCTGGCCGTGCTCCTGGTGACCGCGGCCGCACTGGTGGGGAGCGTCCTGGTGCCGGGCGTGGCCGCCGCCGCCGAGGCTGCGAGCACCCGGACCCCGCTGCGGGTCAGCATCGCGACGCTGGCGCCCTCGACCATCCCGCAGCGCGGCCGGGTCACCCTCACCGGCCGGATCACCAACCAGTCCGGGCGGACCTGGACCGATCTCTACGTCTACCTGCTCACCTCGAGCGACCCGATAACCAGCCGGTCCGGACTGGCCCGCGCGGCGGCCACGGACGCCACCACCCCGGTCGGTTCGCGCCGCACCGCCGACGGCCTCTACGACAAGGTCGGCGACCTCGCACCCGGGGCGTCGGTGCCCTACCGCCTGTCGGTGCGCCGACAGGACCTCGGCATCTCGGGCCGTCCCGGGGTCTACTGGGTCGGGGTGCACGTGCTCGGTGCCATCGACGGGGCCCGGGACACGCTCACCGACGGCCGCGCCCGGACCTTCATGCCGCTGCTGCCCCGCCCCGGCACCGCCGCAGCGGCGCGCGACCACACCACGCTGTCCCTGCTGGTGCCGCTCAAGGCGCCGGTGCAGCGCAGCTCCGACACCAGGCTCGCCGGCACCGCGGCCTGGGACCGCGCCCTGGCCGCCGACGGTCGTCTCGACCGGCTGCTCCGGCTGAGCCGGCAGGCTCGCCAGCCGCTGACCTGGGTGGTGGACCCCGCCCTGCTCGACGCGGTCGGGTCGCTGGCCGACGGCAACCCGGCGCTGGACACCGGACCGGACGACACCGCACGCGCGAACAGCGCGTCCGGGTCCCCCTCCGGGTCGCCGTCGGGATCCCCCTCCGGGTCGCCGTCGGGATCCCCCTCGGGGCCACCGTCGGCCTCGACGAGCGGCTCCCCGTCGGACCAGCCCAGCGGCTCCCGAGGGTCCGGCAGCGAAGCCGGCGGCTCGTTGACCCGCCAGCGCGCCCGGGCGTGGCTCGAGGAGTTCCGTCGGCAGGCACCGACCCACACCGTGGCCTCGGTGCCCTACGCCGACCTCGACGTCGCGGCCGCGCTGCGCGGCTCCCCAGGCAGTCCCGGGGGCTCGCTCTACGCCCGGGCGACGAGGCTCAGCGCCGCCACGCTCGCGACGTACGGCGTGGACTCGGCGGTGCCGGTCGTCGACCCGGTCAGCGGCTACCTCCCGGAGCAGGTGCTGGGACGGGTCAGCGCCCGGACCCCGGTCGTCCTGCGCCAGTCCGCGCTGCCCGACGCCAGCGAGCCGGTCGTCGTCGAGAGCGACCGGGCGCCGGTCCTGCTCGCCGACACCCGCGCCGGCGCCGGCGGACCGAGCCCGAACTCGCAGTACGCCGCCCTCGCCTTCCGGCAGCGGCTGCTCAGCGACGCCGCACTGCACGCACAGTCCACCGACCGGGACACCCCGCTCGTGGTGTCGACGCCGGCGTACTGGAACCCCGGCGACGCCTGGTCGGTGTCCCGCTTCTTCTCCGGGCTGGACCGCCCCTGGCTGCGGATGGTCGACCTGCCCGGGGTGGTGGCCGGCGCCTCGACGACGACGGCCAAGGAGGCCGGCCCGCTGGTCTACCCGAAGTCCGAGGCGTCCGCCGAGCTGCCGACCGCGAACCTGCTGGCCACCGGTGACCTGACCCGCACCGGCGCCCTCTTCGCGGCCCTGCTGACCCTCAACGACACCGTCGACGACGTGCTGTCCCGGGCGGCGCTGCTCGGCTCCTCGACCAGCGCCCGCGGTGCGGCCGACGAGGCTCGGGCCGGCACCACCCGGACCAGCGACGCGGTGCGCGCACGGATGGCGCAGGTCCACATCGAGGGCCCGCCGTTCGTGATGATGTCCGGGGAGTCCGGCCCGATCCAGGTGACGATGGTCAACGACCTGGCGGAGACGGTGACGGTCGGTCTCACCATGTCGACCTCGGGGTCCCAGCTGCGGATCGCCCCCCACGACCCGGTCACCCTGGGCCCCGGGCGACGGACCTCGATCCGGCTCGAGGCCAGCTCGAGGGACATCGGGGTGCACGCGGTCACCCTGAAGGTCACCGACGCCGCGGGCGTCCCGCTCGGGAGCGAGACCCGGTTCAGCGTGCGCACCAGCCACGTCGGCACCGTGATCTGGGTGATCATGGGCGTGGGTGCTGCCCTGCTGTTCCTGACCATCGCGGTGCGGCTGATCCGGCGGGTCCGGCGTCGCCGGTCGACGCACGGTCCGCTGCTCCGGGACCGCGGCGACCGTGCCGGCCGGGAGGTCGGGGCGTGAGCGGACCCGTCCGGTCACCCGGTCACCGGCCGGGCCGGGGCTCGCAGGACGCCACCGAGGCCGGCATCCTGTCCTCGAGCGCGGTGATGGCGGCCGGCACGGTGGTCTCCCGGCTCAGTGGGTTCGTGCGGACCGCCCTGCTGCTCGCCGCGCTCGGCACCGGCCTGCACGCCGATGTCTTCACGATCGCCAACACGATCCCGAACATGCTCTACATCCTGCTCGCCGGCGGGGTCTTCAACGCGGTCCTGGTGCCACAGCTGGTCCGGGCGATGAAGAACGACCCGGACGGCGGCGAGGGCTACACCAACCGGGTGATCACGCTCGCGGCGCTGTTCCTGGCCGGCGTGAGCGCGGTCCTGGTGATCGGCGCCCCGCTGTTGATGCGGGTCTTCCTGGACAGCAGCTTCTTCAGCCCGGAGCTCGCGTCCCAGCGCGAGTCGGTGATCGACTTCGCCCGCTACTGCATCCCTCAGGTGTTCTTCTACGGCATGTTCGTGCTGGTCGGGCAGGTGCTCAACGCCCGCGGCAGCTTCGGGCCGATGATGTGGGCGCCGATCGCCAACAACGTGATCTCCGTCGCGGTGCTCGGGGTCTACCTCTGGTCGTTCTCCCCGGTCCGCAACCTGTGCGGCGGTGGCGCGGTCGACCCGGCGGCGCTGGCCGGTCCGGGGTCGACGTCCGGCGGCTACACGTCCGCGCAGGAGCTGTTGCTGGGGGCCGGCTCCACGCTCGGGATCGCCGTTCAGCTGGCGATCCTGGTGCCGTTCCTCAAGCGGGCCGGGTTCACCTTCCGGCCGCGCTTCGACTTCCGCGGGACCGGCCTCGGGCACACCCTGCGTCTCGGCGTGTGGACGGTGCTGTTCGTGGTCGTCAACCAGGTCGCCTACACGGTCGTGGTGAAGATCGCCTCGTCCGGCACCGCGCAGGCCTACCGCGACGTGTGCGGTCCGCACCACAGCGGCACCGGCTACACGATCTACTCCAACGCGTTCCTGCTGGTGATGGTGCCGCACTCGATCGTGACCGTGTCGCTGGCCACGGCGATGCTCCCGCGGCTCTCGGCGTACGCCGCCGAGGCCGACCTGCGGGGGGTGGCCAGGGCCGTCGCCTCGACGCTGCGCACGGCCCTCGCGGTGATCATCCCGTTCGCCCTGCTGCTGCCCCTGATCTCCCTCGACCTGTCGAACCTGGTCGTCGGCTACGGCGCGGCCCGTCCCAACGTGCCCCAGTTCGCGGCGTCGCTGGCGCTGTTCGCTCCCGGTCTGGTGTTCTTCACCGCCCACTACCTGATGCTGCGCGGGTTCTACTCGCTCGAGCGCACCAGGACGGTGTTCTGGGTGCAGTGCGTGATCGCCGCGACCAACGTCGCCCTGGCCGTGGCGCTGACCCGGCACGTCCCGCCGTCGGGGACCTCGCCGGGACTGGTGACCGCCTACGCCGGGTCCTACCTGGTGGGCGCGATCGGCTCCTACTCCCTGCTGCGACACATCCTCGGCGGCCTGGAGACGCCGGTGCTGGTGCGCTACCTGGTCCGGCTGCTGATCGCCGCCGGGATCGCCGCCGGGACCGCCTGGGCGACGAAGTACGCCGTGCAGCACCTGTGGATCGCCCCGACCGGAACCGCCGCCACCGGCGGGAGCGGCAAGGCACAGGCCCTCGGGGTGCTCGCGCTCACCGGACTCGTCGACGTCGGGGTCTTCCTGGTGCTCGCCCGGGTGATGCGCATCACCGAGGTGACCGGTGTCATCGCCCTGCTCACCAGACGGCCCCGACGGTGACCGCGCGCCCGTAGCATGGGCTCCGCCTACGCCGATGAGCACGGGCCCGCCAGCGCAGCCGGAGACCAGGGAGGTGACGTGACCGCCGCACCGATCGGACCCGGGACCGTCCTCGCCGGTCGCTTCCGTCTCGACGACCTGCTCGACGACAACGACGGGGCCCGGTTCTGGAGGGCGACCGACCAGATCCTGGCCCGCAGCGTCGCCGTTCACGTCCTGCCGGACACCGACCCGCGGGCCGGCGCCCTGCTCGACGCCGCCCGCTCCTCGGCCCTGGTCAGCGACGGTCACCTGCTCCGGGTGCTGGACGCCGCCCGCTGCGACGGCCTGGTCTACGTCGTCAACGAGTGGGGCTCGGGTGTCTCGCTGGACCGGCTGCTCGCCGAGGGCCCGCTGTCCCCCCGCCGAGCCGCCTGGGTCGTGAAGGAGGTCGCCGAGGCGATCGTCACCGCACACCGCAGCGGGCTCGCCCACGGCCGGCTGCTCCCCGAGAACGTGATGATCTCCGAGGCCGGGTCGGTCAAGCTGATCGGCTTCGTCATCGACGCCACGCTGCGCTCCCCCGGGGGGCAGCGCCGCGTCAGCGACGGCGAGCCGGTCACCGCGCTGGAGTCCGACGTGCTCAACCTGGCGGGCCTGCTGTACGCCGCGCTGGTGGTCCGCTGGCCGGGCACCACGGGCTCGACGATCCCGCCGGCTCCCACCGAGCACGGCAGGCCGCTGCGGCCGCGACGGGTCCGGGCCGGCGTACCCCGCCCGCTGGACGCGATCTGCGAGCAGGCGCTCAACGCCGGCGCCCACCCGAGCGCGATGCCGATCGAGACCGCCCACGAGATCTTCGCCGCGCTCGGCGACTTCATCGGCGACCCGGGTGCGACCACCGGCGGGGGCGTGCCACCGCCGCCCGGGGCGACAGACCAGGCGACAGACCGGGCGACAGACCAGGCGACAGACCAGGCGGCAGACCCGGAGGCCACCCAGGCGGGGACCCCGGCGTTCTTCGACGAGGACAGCGGGATCGGCGCGATGTCGCACGGTGACTCCCTGGCCGACACGCGGGGACTGCGTGCCGACGGATCGGACCCGGCGCGCAGTGAGGACCCCGCCGAGCCGCGCACCCGTCGCCGGCCGGCCGCGCCACCGCCGCCACCGCCACCGGACCTGCCCGAGCGTCCGCTGTTCGCCGACGGACCGTCCGCCGCGGCGGCGGCCGCCGCGGCTCCGGGGCGCGCCTGGGCGGGTTCCTCGCGCGTCGCACCGACCACCACCGATGACGCCTCGGGTTCGTTCCTCGGCTCCTTCGGCGGGTCCTGGACCGGCGGCCAGCGCAGCACCGGCGCCGGCAACGGTCCGGTCCCGCACACCTGGGGCCCCGACGCCGCCGGGCCGCCGCCCGACGACGTCGGCTGGGACCCGGACGGCCGGGAGGAGTCGATGCCCGGGCGCAGCTGGCTCCGGCTCGCGGTCGTGCTCGCGGTCGTGCTCCTGGTCGTGGTGGGCGTGGTGTTCGCGCTCAACCTGGGCCGCGGGCCCGGCAAGGAACCGTCGGCAGCGGCCTCCTCGTCCACAGCCACGCCCTCCCCGTCGGCGACCGCCAGCGCCCGGCTGAAGATCGCCGTGGTCACCGACTTCGACCCGCAGGGCGACCCTCCGGAGGAGAACCCCGACCTCACCGGGCTGGCCTTCGACGGCAAGCCCGGCACCGCCTGGGAGACGTTGACCTACCGGGGCAACCCGAAGCTGGGCGGCCTGAAGACCGGTGTCGGGCTGCTGGTCGACCTCGGGAAGCCCGCCTCGGTGGGCGAGGTGCGGCTCACCCTGATGGGCAGCCCGACCTCCCTGGAGATCCTCGCGGCGCCCCGGGCCGGCTCCGTGCCGACCGGCACCGACGGGCTGAGCACGGTGGCCTCCGACCGGTCCGCGGGGACCGCGGTGGACCTCAGGCTCGCCAAGCGGGTCACCACCCGGTGGCTGGTGGTCTGGCTGACCTCGCTCCCCCCGGCTCCCGGCGGCTACCAGGGCCGGATCGCGGAGATCTCCGTCCGGTCATGACCGGTGCCGACCGGCCCGCCCCCGGGCCAGACGACGAGCCGGACCACCGGCTGGACGACCGGGCGCTGCTGCGGGCCCACGTCGACGGGGACCCGGCCGCCTTCGGCGCGTTGTTCGCCCGGCACCGCGACCGGCTCTGGGCGGTCGCGCTGCGGACCACCGGCGATCCGGAGGAGGCCGCCGACGCGCTGCAGGACGCCCTGGTCTCTGCCTTCCGGAGGGCCGACTCCTACCGGGGGGACGCGGCCGTCACCACCTGGCTGCACCGGATCGTGGTGAACGCCTGCCTGGACCGGCTCCGTCGTCGCCGGGTGCGCCGTGCCGACCCGCTCCCCGACGACCTGGACCGGCACCCGCCGCCGCCGATCGGCGGGCCCGCGGCAGTGCCGGCCTCCGCCGGGGTCGTGGACCCCGCCGACCTGGCCGTGGACCACGAACGACGGTCCGCCGTGCTCGCGGCCCTGGATCGGCTGCCGCTGGACCAGCGGGCGGCGATCGTGCTGGTCGACATGGAGGGCTACTCGGTGCAG
>JBDTXF010000131.1:0-7585 GCA_040006355.1 Nocardioidaceae bacterium
GTCGAGCACGTCGACGGTGGGGGCGTCGAGTCGGTCGGCGTAGCGGACCGCGTTGCTGAGCACCACGCCGAGGCCCTGGGACCGGGCCAGGCCGGCCATCCGAGCGGCGTGCGGCGACGAGCCCGGGCCGGACCCGGGGAGCCGGTGGGAGACCAGCTCGACGACCAGGTCCGCGCGGTCCACGAGCTCCAGCCAGGGCCGGAGGGCGGCCTGGGCGAGGTCGTCGCGACGCAGGGTGGCCGCCCGGCCCAGCTCGGAGGTCGGCCCGAGCAGCACCAGCACCTCCCCGGTCCCGAGGCTGCCTGAGACGTGCTCGGCCACCAGGTCGAGCGTGCTCACCGGCCGCCCGCGCTCACCGGCGAGGTGGGTCGCGGAGACCAGCCGGCAGACCGCCGCCCAGCCCCGTCTGCTGCCGGCCAGGAAGGTGACCCGCGGCAGGTCCTCGTCGCGGAACGCCCCGCCACGCACCGGGGTCCGGGCCTGCTGCGGGCGGGTTCCTGACCACGGGTGCACCCGTGCGACGGCGAGGTCCACCCCGAGGACGGGTCGCACCCCGCCCTGCAGGCACGCCTTGGCGAACCGGACCGCGCCGTAGGCACCGTCGCGGTCGGTGAGCGCGAGGGTGTCCATCTCCTGCTCGACGGCTCGCTCGACGAGGACGTGCGGGTGGGAGGCGCCGTACTGCAGGGAGTAGCCGGAGGCCACGTGCAGGTGCACGAACGGGTCAGGCAACGTGGTGCCCGACCTGGTGACCGACCTGGTGACCGGCGAGGTGCTCCTGGACCGGCACGTGCCGGGTCATCCCGAGGGACTCCTCGACGAGGCCGAGGAACCGGTCGGCGTCGCGCACCAGGTCGTCGGCCTCCCGCTCGGTGACCGCGCGACGGGACCCGGACTCGGCCGCCGCACGCTTGTCCGCACCGGCGGCGAAGAAGGCGGCCCACTCGCTGAGCTCCGGTGCCACCTCGGCCAGCAGCACCCAGGCGTTCTTCTGCCGGCGCCCCCGCCGGGGGGTCGGCGCCGGGGTGGCCCGGGCGGCGAGCAGCGCGGCGGTGGCCCGCAGCGCTGCGACGTGGGCAGAGGCGTAGCGCAGCGGGACCTCCGCGGTGGTCATCGCCTCCTGCAGCGAGGACGCGGCGCGGGCGAGGTAGGCGTGGGTGGCGGCCGGCAGGTCGAACGGGGTCCGCCGCGGAGGCCCCTGGCCGGGTGGGGTCATGGGCTGGGTCATGGGCTGGGTCATGGGCTGGGTCATGGGGGTCCGTCCTCTCAGTCCAGGCACCGGGTGAGCCGCCAGCTGCCGTCGACCCAGTCGAAGACCAGGTCGAAGACCCCGCGGCCGGGGCCGACCGCTCGGCCACGGGCCGCCTCGACGCGCCAGACCTCCCGCTCGCCGGCCAGGTCGGCCTGCACCGCGAGTGGGCCGCCGGTGGGGTCGCTGGTGGGGTCGCCGGTGGGGTCGTCGTCCCCGAGCACGGCGTGCACGCCGCGCGACTGCCACCAGGGGCCGGTCTCCACCCACTGGGCGAGGACCGCGTGCACCTTCCAGAGCCGACCCCTCCACACGAACTGCTCCGGGCCCTCGACGGGGGTGCCTCCGGTGCCGGTCACCCGCCCTCTGCGCACGTCCACCGGGTCGTCGTACAGTCGCATCCTGGTGCCCTCCTGCTGGTGGGTTCGAACACCTGTTCGAACGACACTCACGCTACACCCGCCCGCGGACAGGGCGTCAAGCCGTTCGGCGATACTGGTGGCCATGGGCTCACAGAGGTTCCGCACCACCCTCGTGCTGCACGGGAGGACCGCCACCGGCATCTCCGTGCCACCCGAGGTGGTCGAGGCGCTCGGCGCCGGCAGGCGCCCGCCGGTCCGGGTCACCCTGCACGCCGCGCAGGGCAGCTACACCTACCGGAGCACGGTCGCGCCGATGGGCGGCGAGCTGCTGGTCGGGGTGAGCGCCGAGCACCGCGCCGCGGCCGCGGCGATCGCCGGTGACGAGCTGGAGGTCGAGCTCGAGCACGACACCGAGCCACGCGTCGTCGAGGTGCCCGAGGACCTCGCCACCGCACTCGCGGCGGACAGCGGGGCACAGCGGTTCTTCGACACGCTGTCCTTCAGCCACCAGCGCGCCTACACGCTCTGGGTCGAGGACGCCAAGAAGCCGGAGACCCGGGCCAGGCGGGTCGAGCAGGCCACCTCGATGCTGCACGAGGGAAGGAAGCGCTCGTGAGCGCGCCCGAGCACCCGGGGATCGCCCGCTTCCGCTCCGAGCTGGCGACCCGGGGCGGCACCGGCGAGATCGTGGTCCTGCCCGACTCGGTGCACACCGCAGCGCTGGCCGCGGAGGCGCTCGGCTGCGAGGTCGGGGCGATCGCCAACAGCCTGCTCTTCGACGCCGACGGGTCCCCCGTCCTGGTCCTCACCTCCGGCGCGCACCGGGTGGACACCGCCAAGGTCGCGGCCTCCCTCGGCCTCGGGTCGCTGCGCCGGGCGAAGCCGGAGTTCGTCCGCGAGCACACCGGCCAAGTGATCGGCGGGGTCTCCCCGACCGCGCACCCGGCACCGGTGCCGACTTTCATCGACCCCTGGCTGCGCAGGCACGCCGTGGTGTGGGCCGCCGCCGGGCACCCCGCGGCGGTCTTCTCCACGACGTACGACGAGCTGGTCGCGATGACCGGCGCCGTCGAGACCGACGTCGAGTAGCAGCGCACCACGCGGGTCCCCAGATGAGTTCCGGGCGCCCCGGAGGTCTGCCTCCCGAGAGATACCGGAGGAGACACCATAAACACGACCTTCACCGCCGAGCTGCAGAAGAGCCCTGCCCAGGGAGGCTGGACCTACGTCGTCTGGCCGGAGTCGGTGGCGTTCTTCGGGACGCGGGGGCTGGTCAAGGTGCGCGGCACCGTGGACGGCCACCCGTTCCGGAGCTCGTTCATGGCCCAGCAGACGGCACTGGGCGACGGCACCCACAAGCTGCCGGTCAAGGCGTCGGTCCGCACCGCGATCGGCAAGCAGGCCGGGGACACGGTCAGCGTGCACCTCGAGGAGCGCCTCGAGGGCTGACCCGGCACCACGGCTAGGGTCGCGGCATGTCGCGCGTCGTGGTCCTCGGTGGCGGGTTCGGCGGCACGGCAGCGGCGGCCCGGCTGGCCAAGCAGGGCCACGAGGTCACCGTCGTCGAGCGGCTCGACCGGCTCGGCGGGGCGGTCGGGTTCATCGAGCAGGACGGCTTCCGGTGGGACTCCGGGCCGACCTCGACGGCGCTCCCGGCCGTGCTCCGCGACCTGTTCCGCAAGTCGGGCCGGCCGCTGGAGCGTGAGCTGGACCTGGTCCCCGTCGAGCCGATGCGCGAGCACCGCTTCGCGGACGGGACCGTCCTCGCGATGCCGTCGGGCAGCCGCGCCGCGCAGCTGGAGGCCGTCGAGGGTGCGCTCGGCGGCGGCCTCGGGCGGCAGTGGGTCGACCACGTGCACGGCTTCGCCGAGACCTGGGACGTGCTGCGCCGGTCCTACCTCGAGCACCCCTACTCCCCCGACCACCTCGACAAGGAGGCGCTGGCGCTGCTGCACACGCGGACCACCATGCACAAGGTGGTCACCAGGGCGTTCAAGGACGAGCGGCTGCGCGACCTGGCGCTGGTGTCGACCCTGATGGACGGGCACGACCCGCGCCAGGTGCCGGCGTGGATGGGCATGTGGGCCTACGTCGAGCAGAACTTCGGCCGCTGGACGGTGCCGGGTGGCCTGGGCGCGCTGGCCGCGGCGATGACCAAGCGGCTCGCCGAGCGCAGGGTGCAGGTGCTGCTCGGCACCCGGGCCCACGACCTGCGGCTGCAGGGCGGTCGCGTCGTCGGGGTGACCACCGACCAGGGCACTCTCGACGCGGACGTCGTGGTGTGCGCGATCGACCCGCGGGGACTGCCGGCCCTCGCGCCGTACGTCGCCCGCACGATGCCGGCGATCCCTCCGATGGTCTGCCACCTCGGCCTCGAGGGCGAGCTGCCCGACCTGCCGCACGAGGTGGTGCTGCACGGCGGCGCCCAGGACCCGACGCTCGTGGTCCGCACCCACGGCACGGCGCCCGAGGGTGGCGCGGCCTGGACGGTGCTCGTCCGCGGCCGGCGCCCGGAGGACGTCGTGCTCACGATGGCGCGCGCCGGCCTCGACGTGCGCCGGCAGGTGGTGTCGCGTGTGGACCGGTCCCCCCACGACCAGGTCGAGGAGCTCGGCGGCGCGGCGTACGGCGTGCTGTGGCAGGGCCGGGCGACGATCGTCCGCAAGCTCGAGAGCGCCCCGTTCGAGGGTGTGTACGCCGCCGGGGTGCATGCCGCGGCGGGCGCCGGGCTGCCGTTCGTGGGGCTCGCGTCGGCCGTGGTCGCCGAGCGGGTCGGGCCCGCCTGAGTCAGCCGACGGTGGTGCGGAGGCCGGCGTAGATCTCGCGGGTGGCCTTGGACCGGTTGAGGGTGTAGAAGTGCAGGCCGGGCGCGCCGCCGGCGAGCAGGTCGTCACACATCTCGGTGGCGATCGCGATCCCCTCGGCGCGGACCGCGGCCGGGTCGCCCTCCCACCGCGACACCCGCTCGACGACCTCGTGCGGGATCTCGCGGCCGGACAGCTCGGTCATCCGGCGGATCTGCGGCAGGCTGGTGATCGGCATGATGCCGGGCAGGATCGGCAGGTGGACCCCGACGTCGTCGCAGCGCTCACGCAGCGCGAAGTAGTCGTCGGTGCGGAAGAACAGCTCGGTGATCGCGAACGCCGCCCCGGCGTCCTGCTTGGCCTTCATCACCAGCGCGTCCGCCCCGACGCTGGCCGCCTCGCGGTGCCCCTCCGGGAACGCCGCGGCACCGACGCAGAAGTCGCCCAGCGAGGAGACCAGCTCGATCAGCTCGCTGGCGTAGTCCAGCCCGCCCGGGGTCGCGGTCCACGGCGTGCCGGGGCCGTCCGGCGGGTCCCCGCGCAGCGCCAGCACGTTGCGGACCCCGGCGGCGGCGTAGGAGCCGATCACCGAGCGGAGCTCCTCGCGGGTGTGGCCCACACAGGTCAGGTGCGCGATCGGCGTCAGCGTCGTCTGCGAGGCGATCCCCTCGGTCACCCGGATCGTGCGGTCGCGGGTCGAGCCCCCCGCGCCGTACGTCACCGACACGAAGGTGGGCCGCAGCGCCTCGAGCTCGCGCAGCGCGGTCCACAGCTGGCGCTCGCCCGCCTCGTCCTTGGGCGGGAAGAACTCGAACGAGATCGACCGCTCGCCGGCAGCGATCAGGTCGCTGACGCTCGGCACGTCAGCGGCCGGTGGGGTCGAGGAGGTTCGCAGCGCCATACGCAACAGCATAGGCGGGTGACCGGTGGAAGGAGGGCGCACGGTCGACCGTAGGCTCAGCTGCGTGACCCGGCTCCCCACGTCCTGGGACGCGCGCGGCTTCCGCGCGGCGGTCCAGTCCGCCCTCGACGGCTTCGTCGACGAGCAGGCCGCCCGCCTCGAGCCGCTCGGCGCGGACGCGGCCCGGCTGCTGGCGGCAGCCCGGGGCTCGGTCTCGGGGGGCAAGCGCTTCCGTGCGGCCTTCTGCTTCTGGGGCTTCCGCGCCGTCGTCGCCGAGGTCCCCGACCCGCCGGCCCTGGTCCGGGCCGCCGCCGCGCTCGAGCTGCTGCACGCCAGCGCACTGGTGCACGACGACTACATGGACTCCTCCGACACCCGGCGCGGGCGCCCGGCCAGCCACCGGGCGTTCGCCGCGGTGCACCGCGAGAACGGCTGGTCCGGTGACCCCGAGCAGTACGGCGCCGCGGCGGCGATCCTCCTCGGCGACCTCCTGCTGTGCTGGTCCGACGAGCTGCTGCGGACCTGCGGCCTGCCGCGCGACGAGGTCACCGAGGCGCTGGGCTTCTTCGACTCGACGCGGAGCGAGGTGATCACCGGGCAGTTCCTCGACGTCTCCGTGCAGGCTCGGGGCTCCTGCGACGTCGACGAGGCGATGCGGGTGCTGCGCTACAAGTCCGCGAAGTACTCCGTCGAGCGGCCCCTGCACGTGGGCGCCGTGCTAGCCGGCGGAGGACACGAGGTACTCGAGGGGCTGACCCGCTTCGGCCTCCCGCTCGGCGAGGCGTTCCAGCTCCGCGACGACCTGCTCGGGGTGTACGGCGACCCCGGGGTCACCGGCAAGCCCGCCGGGGACGACCTCACCGAGGGCAAGCGGACCGTCCTGGTGGCACTGGCCCTGCAGCACGCGCCTGCGGCCGACGCGAAGCGGCTCGACGCGGGCCTGGGCACGGCACTGTCGGTCGAGCAGGTCGCCGAGCTGCGCAGGATCATCTCGGAGTCGGGTGCGCACGCCGAGGTGGAGCAGCGGATCGAGGAGCTGACCACCCGGTCACTGACCGCCCTCGACGAGGTGCCGGTGACCGACGAGGCCCGCACCGTGCTGCGCGAGCTCGCCGCCGCGGCCACCCAGCGCGCCGTCTGAGAAGGAGCGGGCTACGGCTTGGTCGGCAGCTCGGAGACGTCGACGTGCGGACCCTCCCCCCGGAGCAGCACCGCGAAGGGACAGCCCCGCTCGGCGTTCGTCCGACCTCCCAGCACGCTGAGCGCCACGTGGAAGGCGAGCTCGTCGTGGCGGGCCAGCGGGCTCCAGCCGTCCCAGAGCACCACGACCCCGTCCTTGCCGACCGCCTCCACCTCGGCGAGGCAGTCCGAGAGCGCGTCGAAGTTCGAGCAGCGCTCGTCGGGGAACGCGAAGGCGTGCGCCGCGGACTTCAGGAACGCCTCAGTGTCCTCGACCGTCCACCCGTCGAGGTGCACGAACGACCAGCCTGCGTGCTCCACGGCGTGCTCGACGTCGGGGACGTCGGCCGCGCTGTGCCACCGATAGACGTCCGGGGGGTTGTGCCCGGCGAGAAGGGCTGCGAGTCCGCTCATGGAGCGAGGCTAGACCAGCGACAGACCCGGCGACAGGACTAGAAGGCCATCGCCTGGGCTCGTCGCTTGATCTCCGCGCCACGGTTCTCCCGCAGCGCGTCGATCGGCCGTCCGGGCAGCGTGTCGTCGGCGGTGAACAGCCAGGTGAGGATCTCGCGGTCGTCGTACCCGCCGTCGTGCAGCACCGTGCACACGCCCGGCACGCCCTTGACCACCAGCCCGTCGGCGATCAGCTCGGCCGGCACCTGCTGGCCGGCGCCGGGACGGGGGACGACGGCTGCCAGCTGGTGCTCACGGATCAGCTGGCGGACCTTGCTGGCGCTGACCCGGAGCAGGTCGCCGGCCTGGCTCCAGTCGAGCCATTCGCCGACCAGATCGGCCAGCTCGCTGCCTTCGGGGACTCGGGTTTCCTCCACTTGAGCACTCTCCCACGGCCCCGGGAGACGGCACGACCGCGGCCCGCCACCCTTGACCCCTCGCGTCACGTGAGCAACAGTCGATGACTCCAGTCACTGCATCCCCACCGGTCCGTCGTCCACGAAGGGACACCTCTGGTGCCTCCCCCGCCCGCTCCCACCCGCCCCTGGCTGCGCCGTCTGGGCAGCACCGTCACCGCGACCACCGCCGGTGGCGTGCTGCTGATGGGCGCGTCCGTCGCCACCCAGGCGGCGGTCCC
>JBDTXF010000132.1:0-7556 GCA_040006355.1 Nocardioidaceae bacterium
CTCCGGACCTGCGGCGACCGGGCAGGAGGCCGTCCAGTGGGTCTACTTCGGCTACCTGGCAGCGGTGAAGGAGCAGAACGGTGCCGCCATGTCCCTCGGGCGGGTCTCGACGTTCCTCGACGTCTACCTGCAGCGGGACCTCGACGAGGGCCGGATCGAGGAGACCTTCGCCCAGGAGCTCATCGACGACCTCGTCATCAAGCTGCGGATCGTCCGGTTCCTGCGCACCCCGGAGTACGACGCCCTGTTCTCCGGCGACCCGACCTGGGTGACCGAGTGTCTCGGTGGGATGGGCGAGGACGGACGCACCCTCGTCACCCGCTCGTCGTTCCGCTTCCTGCAGACGCTGCGCAACCTGGGTCCGGCTCCTGAGCCGAACCTCACGGTGCTCTGGTCCCCGAGGCTGCCCCAGGGTTTCAAGGACTTCGCGGCCCTGACCTCCATCGAGACCAGCAGCATCCAGTACGAGTCCGACGAGCTGATGCGGCCGCTGACGGGTGACGACACCGCGATCGCGTGCTGCGTCTCGGCGATGACCGTCGGCAAGCAGATGCAGTTCTTCGGTGCGCGCGTGAACCTGGCCAAGACGCTTCTCTACGCCATCAACGGCGGCCGTGACGAGGTGTCCGGCGACCAGGTCGGACCCGTGACCGAGCCGGTGGCCGGGGACGTCCTGGACTACGAGGACGTGCTGGCCCGACTCGACGACGAGATGGACTGGCTGGCACGCGTCTATGTCGACGCCCTCAACGTCATCCACTACATGCACGACAAGTACGCCTACGAACGGCTGGAGATGGCCCTGCACGACCACCCGGTGCGGCGCACGATGGCGATGGGCATCGCCGGCCTCGCGGTCGCGGCGGACAGCCTCTCGGCGATCCGCGACGCGACCGTCACCGTGGTCCGCGACCCGAGCGGCCTGGTCGTCGACTACGTCATCGACGGCAGCTGGCCGGCCTACGGCAACAACGACGACCGCGCCGACGCGATCGCGGTGGACCTCGTCGAGCGGTTCATGGCGAAGATCTCGCGGTACCCGACGTATCGCGGAGCCGTGCCGACGCAGTCGGTGCTGACCATCACCTCGAACGTCGTCTACGGCAAGGCCACCGGCAACACCCCGGACGGTCGACGCCTCGGCGAGCCCTTCTCCCCGGGCGCCAACCCGATGAACGGCCGCGACCAGCACGGCTGGGTCGCCTCGGCGCTCTCGGTCGCCAAGCTGCCCTACGACCAGGCCCTGGACGGCATATCGCTGACCAGCAACCTGCTTCCCACCGCGCTCGGCAAGACGGAGGCCGAGAAGATCGACAACCTGACCGGCATCCTCGATGCGTTCTGCGACGCGCACGGCTTCCACGTCAACGTGAACGTGATCGGCCGGGAGACGCTCCTCGATGCGATGGATCATCCCGAGAACTACCCCCAGCTGACGGTCCGGGTGTCCGGCTACGCCGTCAACTTCGTGCGACTCACCCGGGAGCAGCAGCTCGACGTCGTCCACCGCACCTTCCACGGCTCGCTCTAGTGGGCTCCGCCCCTCGCCTGTCCCTCACCCCGGTGCGCGAGCGCCACGGCGGCTCCCGGGCGGAGCTGGAGGCCGAGCTGCTGGAGGAGGGCGACCCCGAGATCGGCTACTACCACTCCTACGAGATCACCGGCGCCGTCAACGGCCCCGGGGTCCGGTTCACCCTCTTCCTGTCCGGGTGCCCGCTGCGCTGCCAGTACTGCGAGAACGCCGACACCTGGCAGCTGTCGAACGGCCGGCGGGTGACGATGGGCCGGATGGTGGACGAGGTGGCGAAGTACGCCCGCTTCGTCACCACGGCGCACGGCGGGATCACCGTCAGCGGCGGCGAGCCGATGCTGCAGATGCGCTTCCTGGAGGCGCTGCTGAAGAGGTGCAAGGAGGACCTCGGTCTGCACACGGCGGTCGACACCTCGGGCTTCCTCGGCGAGCGCGCCAGCGACGAGTTCCTCGACCTCGTCGACCTGTTCCTGCTGGACATCAAGTCGGGCGACCCGGCGACGTACCGACTGGTGACCAGCGCGGAGCTCGCGCCGACGTTGCGCTTCGCCCGGCGGCTCTCCGAGCACGGCAGCCGGATGTGGGTGCGCTTCGTGCTCGTCCCCGGACTCACCGACGCACCCGAGAACGTCGAGGCCGTGGCCGCGTTCACCGCGACCCTCGAGGGTGTCGAGCGTGTGGAGGTGCTGCCGTTCCACCAGCTGGGGGCCGCCAAGTGGGCCGACCTCGGGCTCGCCTATCAGCTGGGCGAGGTCGTGCCACCGTCGGAGGAGCTGGTCCGGCGGGTGGAGGACCAGTTCCGGGCGCACGGGCTGCCCGTCGTCTGACCCGGAAGTCCGGCGAAGCGGCCCGGGTGCCGGGTGGCCCGTTCGGACCATCCGTGCGGAACGTCGAGGATGCCCGGTCGGGGCGACGCGACGGGCGGTCCGCACGACGCATGGTGGCAGCAGGCACTCCCCACGGGGCACGCACGACGGCTCGCCACCTCGCTGACCGACCCCCGGTCCCAACCCGCTGACCGCTCGAGCGTTCGACGTGCCGCGCCTGGTCTCGCGAGGCCTGAGCAACGACGAGATCGCCGCCGAGCTGACGCTGAGCCGGCACACCGTCCACCGTCACGTGGCGAACATCCTGGCCAAGCTGCAGCAGCCGACCCGTGCCGGCGCCGTGTCCCACGCCATGAGCGCCGGGCTGATCTGAGAGGTCGTCCCGCGTCGGCCGCGACGGTCCGGATCAGCCCGTCAGCGGAACGCGAGGAAGGCACCGACCACGGTGGGGACGAACCCCACCATCAGCCAGGGACTCCATAGCCCTCTTCGGTGGATCAGCAGCACCGACACCACCGCGACCACCCCGGTGAGTCCGGCGATGCCCAGGAGTCCGACACGACTGCCCACCGCGTCCTGCGGAAGGAACAGGGCGGCGACCACCAGGCCGGCGGACAGGTGCCCGAGGGTGACGATGGCGAGGCTCGACAGCACCCATCGCTGGATCTGGTCGACGCTCGTCGAGTAGCGCGCCTGCGGGCGGGGACCGCCCGCACTCATCAGGTGTCGCTGGCTGCGCGGCCGGGGTGCCGACGCGCGGTCGGGCTCGATCGTCTGCACGTCGTGTCGTTCAGGAGGCATGGAGCAGCAGTCCCTCGTGTTCGCTCGGGTCGCGGCGTCGGCTGACGTCCCGGCTTCTCTGGTATTCTAGTTGCAGAGTTCTGCAATTCCTAATCTCTGATATTGCAGGGCGACGCTCGCCCGACGGTCGGCGAGACGGACCCCCGGGAGGGCTGGAGATGACGACCCCACTGCCGCAGCTGAAGGCGGAGTTCTTCAAGACGCTCGGCCATCCGGCCCGCATCAGGGTGCTGGAGCTGTTGAGCGAGCGCGAGCACTCCGTGGGTGAGCTGCTGGGCGAGCTCGCCGTCGAGCCGTCGAACCTGTCCCAGCAGCTGGCAGTCCTGCGCCGAGCCGGCCTGGTCGTCAGCCGCCGTGAAGGCTCGACCATCTTCTACTCGCTCGTCAGCACGCAGATCGCGGACCTGATGGCCGTGGCGCGCTCGATCTTGACCACTGTCCTGTCCGAGCAGGCGGACCTCCTCACCACGCTGCGCTCCGAGGATCGCAGCGTGGGGGCGAGCGCCGGTTCGGGCCGCGACTGAGTACGAGACCTCATGTGCCGGTCGCCGGATCGGACGACACTGGACGGATGAGCAAGCCGCCTCGCTACAGCAGTGACCTCGAGGCGTACCCACGCCAGCCGCCGGCCGGCCGGCCGCGGGCCGACCGTCGCGGTCGGCGGTTCGCGCTGGTGTTCCTCTGGGCGAGCGGGGCCGTCGTCGCAGCCGCCGTGCTCGTGGGCGCCGGACTCGTGGTCCTGGGCGGGTTCGACCCGATGGGTGACGAGTGGGTGTGCTCCGATGGGGAGGCACCGGCCGGCCCGGCGCACGGTCCCGGTGGCGCCTGCTACGCCGCCGGCGCCACCCTGCCCGCAGGGGTGGTGTGGGACCCGTTCGGCAACCGTCCGATGCCCTACAACTGCGACAAGGACGGCTGGGTCCCCATCGAGCGGACGACCGAGCAACGGGGTGTGTCGAACGACGAGATGGACTGCGTCCGCACCGGGACGGAGCTGCCCGGCCGGTGGCACCTCGCTCAGGAGCCGGGCTAGCCTCGGACCGACGATGCGGAACCGCACCCCGACCACGCCGAGCCGTCGCGCGCGCACGTCCTGGACCGCCCTGACCCTGATCGCCGTCCTGGGCGCCGTCCTGACGGGCTGCTCCGGCGGACGTGACGATGCGAGCACACCTGCCGCGGCGAGCACATCGGCGCACGCATCGGCGAGTGCATCGGCCGCGACGTCGACGGCGCCGGTGCCGCGCCCGTCGTCATCGCCTCGTCCGCCCTCGGACGCCGAGTCGGTGGCCACGTCGCGCCAGCTCACCGGCCTGGTCCGGATCGTCGCGAGCATCGGGCACGACGGCCGGCGTGAGACCAGCACGGGCATGGTCCTGCGCGACGACGGCGAGGTCCTCACCAACAACCACGCAGTCGCCGGCGCGACCGAGGTGCAGGTCACCGTGATGGGCAGCGGAACGACCTACTCCGCTCGCGTGGAGGCGACCGACCCGGGCCACGACGTCGCGCTGCTGCGTCTGGTGGGAGCCTCCGGACTGTCCACCGTGACCCTGGCTGCGCGCGACGCGGACGTCGGCGACGCGGTCACGGTCGTCGGCGACGCGCGGGGCCTGCGCTCGAGGTTCACGGCCGCCACCGGCACCGTCCTGACCCGCGACCAGACCCTCGTCACGCCGGCGTCGGGCAGCACCCGAGCAGAGCGGCTCACCGGGGTGATGCTCACCTCCTGCGACGTCGTCGCCGGTGAGTCCGGCGGCCCGACCTACGGCGCGGACGGCCGGGTCGTCGGCATGACCACCGCCGCCGTCCGCACCGGCCGGAGCCTCGACGGGGTGGCGATCCCGCTCGCGACGCTGTGGACCGTCATCCGCGATCTCGAGCGTCACGCCACGAGCTGAGCAGCGCATCGCGAGCCGGAGACCGGTCCGAGCAGCGCCAGGACGGTTCCGGCAGCCTCGTCCTGATCAACGTCGCGTGACCCGGGACATTGCGTGACCCGCCTCGTTCGCAGCGCTCGTCCTACCCGACCCGGAAGTCCGAGGCCCCGATCGGCTGCACGTCGTGCACCTCGACCCGCCGGACGTCGGCCCACGGCGATCCCTCGCGGCACCAGTCCAGCATCGTGGCCACGGCGTCGTCGGGCCCCTCGAGGTGGGCCAGAACCGTGCCGTCCAGCTCGTTGCGCACCCACCCCACGAGCTCGAGCCGGACCGCCTCCTGCGCGGCGTGCCCGCGGAAGGACACGCCCTGCACCTCGCCCGACACCTTCACCTCGACCGCACGCATCATGGCCACAGCATGCCCGGTCGGACCAGCCTCGGTCGGACCAGTCTCAGGCGGACCCGTCTCAGTCGGACCCGTCTCAGTCGTTCCAGTCGCGAGTCGTCCGTCCCGCTCGCCGAAGACGACGAGTGCGTCGAGGCCGGAGGGCGGGTGCAGCACGTAGGTCTCGAGCCACTGCTGGACGTCCGGGTAGCCGTTCTGCTTGCCCACCTCCGGTGTTGCCGCCGTTCACCACCCATCGACGATCGACCAGCCTGGCGAACGGCACATGGGTGTGGCGACAGCACATGATGCGTACGTCGTCCGGCACGCATCGGAGGACGTGCGCCCATCGGGAGGGGCGGGTGTCAACAAGGACGACCTCGTTGAGCATCACCGGGTGCGGCGGGCCGGCCAGCAGCCGGACGTGGCGCGTCGACAGCTGGGCAGCCGCCCCGACGTCGATGTCCGGTGTCCCCCCGGGCGGCGCCGCTATCCGGGCGGTCGTGACCAGGTCGCGGTCGGCGTTCCCCCGCTCCAACACCACCCGTTCGCCGAGGCCCATCAGCCGGTCGAGCACCTTCACTCGTTGTGCGGCAGCCAGATCGCGATGTCCTTCAGGCCGGCGTCCAGACCGACGAAGCGGAGCGTGCCCACGGGCCCTGGTCGGCTGACCACGGATCCGGTCGTCATGTCCATGGTGCGGACATTGCCGTCGGGAGCGGTCGTGCGGCCGGCGGGACGGTCGTCGACCACCAGGTCGTAGCAGCCATCGGGACGGGGCGGCGCACCCACGGAGGCCTTCTTCGTCGCGAGCACGTCCAGCTCGATGGCCGTGGCCCGCGTGCGGAAGACGAGACGGACTGCGGCAGGCTGCGCCTCGGCCATCGCCAGCTGGTCGTCGGGGACCTGCCTCCGCGCCCAGGCGGGCAGCCGGTGCGGCAGGACTCCGTGCTCGGTGCGCTCGAGGTCCAGGGCGCCCCGCAAGACGGCCGTCGTGATCGGTGTGACGAACCATGCGATGGGGGCGGTCGCTGCCGGGTCAGGGACGTCGTCAGGCGGGGAGTCCATGGACCCAGCATGCCCGGCCGGGTGCTCGAGCAGCGTGACGCGACTCAGACGTGACCGCTGAGCTGGGCCAGCCGGGCCGCGAGCGCGTCGACCATCGCGCTGGCCCGCTTGGCCGGGAGCGCCGACCTGCGGTCCCCGCCCAGGCTGGACACCGGGAGCACGTCGACCGATAGCTTCGCCCCGCCGGCCAGCGCTCGCAGCTCGTCGATCTTGTCGCCGAACGGCGACCCGCTGCCCGGTGAGTAGTAGTGCACGACCTCGTCCAGCTCGTTGGCGTAGAGGTCGGCCTTGGTCACCGCGATCACGAGCCAGACCGGCTTGTCGCGGCGCACGGCCATCGAGGCGATCCGGTGCGAGGTGATCACCCAGTCCTCGAGCTCCGCGGCGAGCTGCTCCTCACGGGCGGCGGTGGCCGCGCCAGTCGTGCCCGCCGTACGCCGTGGCGTGGCGTGGCCGTTGGCGACCACATGGATCACCCCGTCGACAGGCTCGTCATGGAAGACCTCGTCGAGGGCGCCGAGCCGCGTCGCCGCGTTGTCGCCCGGCACCACCAGGAAGCGGAAGCCCTGCAACCGGTGAGAGCGGCGGGTGCGACGTTCCATCACCGCCGAGCCGACCTCGGCCACACCGTCGGCCGACGCACGCCGGGCGAGCCGGTCGGCGAGCTGGGTCTTGCCGACCCCGGTCATCCCGGTCACGGCCACCGTCGGGAAGCGCCGCCGGAACAGCCGAACCATCCGCTCGGGGGCCGACGACAGGCCGGTCAGCACGCCGCCGGCGATGGTCGCACCGAGCGCCCTGCGACCCGAGGTGGGCAGCATCGTCCGGATGCGAGTGGCGGTGCGGGACACGGGACCTCCTCGGCCGACGGGTCAGGAGCCGGCTGGCACTGCCCGAGCCTACGTGGCCGCCCGGACCTCCCCCTGCGGGTCAGTCCTCGGAGAGGGCAGCGAAGTCACGCTTGACCTGCTTGTACCAGCCCATGCCCTTGAGCGGGTGCTTCCACCGGCCCTTCATGCTCGCGAGTGCGTCCTCGTGCGACGCGTCCCCCTGGCGGACCA
>JBDTXF010000133.1:0-7555 GCA_040006355.1 Nocardioidaceae bacterium
CGCGAAGGCCTGCCCATGGATGAGCCGGATGGATGAGCCGGATGGCTGATCGTGGTCAGGGGCTGCGTCGTTCGCGGCGGCTGTTCGCGGCGTTCCGGGTGGAGCAGACCGACCCCCGGCGCTTCTACGCGCTGCTGGCGGCGGACTCCGTCGCACTGCTGTCCGAGCACGTCGACCTGGCCGGAAGCGTGGTGCTCGACGTGGGCGCGGGTCCCCTCGACTTCGCCCGTGCGTTCGCCGCTGCCGGCGCACGCTACGTGCCGGTCGACCATGACGAGTCCGTGGAGTCGGTGCGGCGGGGGATCGTCGGGTCGGCGCTGGCGCTGCCGGTGGCGTCGCAGAGCGTCGACGTCGTGTTCTGCAGCAACCTGCTGGAGAACGTCGCCAGCCTGGAGCAGGCCGCGGACGAGCTGGTGCGGGTGACCCGGCCCGGCGGGATCGTCTTCCTGTCCTACACCAACTGGCTCTCCCCCTGGGGGGGGCACGAGACCTCGCCGTACCACTGGCTGGGCGGTCAGCGCGCGGCGCGGCGCTACGAGCGCAGGCACGGGCACCCACCGAAGAACCGCGTCGACGACACGCTGTTCCGGGTGTCGGTGGCCGACGGTCTGTCCTGGGCACGGCGGTGCCCGGACGTCGACGTGCTGGCCGCCCGGCCCCGCTACCTCCCGCCGGCCTGCTCCCTCCTGCTCGCGGTCCCGGGCCTGCGCGAGCTCGTCACCTGGAACCTCCTGCTGGTTCTGAGACGCCGGTGACGGTGCCCCCGGTGGTCCCCGGGGTCACGGCCACCGAGGACCCCGCCGTCGTCGTGATGCGGGCGCGTCTCCAGCGGGCTCTCGGCGCCCTGGTGCTCCTCGCGGTGCCGTGGCTCGTCGACCCGGGCCGGGTGGAGCCGGACACCAAGCTCGACCTGGTCACCGGGGCCTGGCGCTACCTGGGCCGGGCGCTCGAGGCCTGGGACGCGCACAGCGGCTTCGGCCAGCTGCAGAACCAGGCGTACGGCTACCTCTTCCCCATGGGTCCGGTGTTCGGTGTCGGCCACTGGGTCGGGCTGCCGCCCTGGGCGGTGCAGCGCTGCTGGTGGGCGCTGCTGCTGGTGGTCGCCTACCTCGGCACCGAACGCCTGGTGCGCCGGCTGGGCATCGCCGAGGGCGCCCCGGCGGTGGTGGCCGCGGTCGTCTATGCCCTGTCCCCGCGGGTCCTCACCGTGCTCGGCGCCGTCTCGGTCGAGGCGTGGCCACTGGCCGTCTGTCCCTGGCTCGTCGTGGTCCTCGAGCCGGCGTTGCGTCCCGGTGCCACCTCACGCGACCGTCGCCGGGCCGGCGTCCTCACCGGCCTGCTCGCCACGGCGGTGGGCGGAGTCAACGCCACCGCGTCCCTGGCGGTGTTCGCGGTGCCGCTGGTCTACCTGCTCACCGCGCCCGCCGGCCGTCGGCGGCTCGCCGTCCTGGGCTGGTGGCTCGGGGGCGCGGCGCTCGGCAGCGCCTGGTGGCTGCTGCCGCTCCTGGTGCTGGGTCGCGACGCCTACCCCTTCCTCGACTTCATCGAGACGGCGTCCACCACGACCGCGGTCACCGACCTCGCGAACTCCGTGCGGGGCACCTCGCACTGGGTGGCCTTCGTCGTGGACGCCCGGCACCGGCCGGTGTGGCAGGCGGGCTGGATCCTCGGCCAGTGGGCACTGCCGGTGCTCGGCACCACGCTGGTCGCCGCGCTCGGCCTGGTGGGGCTCCTGCGAGCCGCCGACGACGAGCGGGGACGTCACCTCCGCAGGTTCGGGGCGACGTCGGTGGTGCTGGGCCTGCTCGTCCTCGGCGTCGCCTACATCGGCCCGGTCTCGGGTCCCCAGGCCGGATCCGTGCGCGGTCTGCTGGACGGACCGCTCTCGGCGTTCCGCAACGTGCACAAGGCCGACCCGCTGGTCCGCCTCCCGCTGGTGCTCGGGCTCGCGGCACTGCTCGCACTCCCGCGCCGGGTGCTCCGGACCTGGCTCATCGTGCTCGCGGCGTCCGCCGTGGCCGTGACGCCGCTGTGGGACGGACACCTGGGCTCGACCGGCAGCTTCTCATCGGTGCCCGGCTACTGGCGCAGTGCGGCCGCGGGGGTGGACAGGCTGGCGGCGCGGAGCGGCGGAGCGACGTTGCTCCTGCCCGCTTCGCGGTTCGGCGGCTACCAGTGGGGCGACCCCGGGGACGAGCCGCTCGTCTCGCTCGCCCGGTCCCCGGTGGTGGTCAGGAACGCCGTCCCTCTCGGTGCTCCCGGCTCCACGCGGCTGCTGGACGCAGCCGAGACACTGCTCGTCTCCGGGGACGCCCAGCCTTCGCTGGCCGCCGGGCTGGCCCGGATGGGGGTGGCGCGGGTCGCCCTGCGGACCGACCTCGACGCGACGGCTGACACGGACGCGGTCGGACCGGTGCGGCGGACCCTCGAGCGCTCGCCGGGGTTCGCACAGGTGGCGTCGTACGGCGGGGGGGAGGTCGTCCTCTACACCGTGACCGCGCCGGGCCGGCACCGGGTCCAGGCCTACCCGGTCGCCACGGCGGCGGCCGTCCGGGGCGGCCCGGAGTCGGTGTTCGCACTCATCGCGGGAGGACTGGTCGGACCGGGGACCGGAGTCGTGCTCACCCAGGACGACCCCCGGGCCGCCGAGGTGCGAGGACGCGTCGTGCTGACCGACTCCCTTCGGCGCAGGACGCTGGACCCTGCGGCCGCGGCGACCCGGGAGTACTCCGAGACGCTGACCGAGGGGCAGCCTGCCGGCCCAGGGCTGCCGGCCCCGGACCTGCCCCCGGCGGGCCCCGGTGCGCCGGAGACGGTGCGGACGTTCGTCGGCGGGCTTCAGGTGACGGCCTCGTCGAGTGCCGCGGACCCGTTCGCCGTCGGCTACCGGGGCCCCGGGGCAGGGGCCTTCGCGGCGGTGGACGGCGACCCGTCCACGTCGTGGCTCAGCGGCGACGAGGACCGCTCGGCCTCCTTGCGGCTGAGGTTCGGGGCGCGGCACCCGGTCGGTCGCGTCGGGCTCGTGCTCACCCGGGACGCGCGCACGGCCCGGCCGGCGACCGTGAGCGTCTCGGCCGGCGGGCGAACGGTCACGCGCCCGACGGGACGTCGGCAGACAGGGGTCGTGCTGGACCTGGGCGGCGTCCGCGCCGGCGGCCTCGTCGTGCGTCTGGAGCGGGACGTGGGGTCGCCGGCCGGCCCGCTCGGCGTGAGCGAGGTGCGGGTGCCGGGCGTCAGCCTCGGGACCTCGGTCCGGGTCGGGCCGGCTGTCGAGGGCCGTCCCGGGGCCGTGGTCCTGTCCCGGGACCCCGAGGACGGGCGGCTCCTGCAGCGCTCGGTGTCGGTCGGGCGCGCGGTCGTGCGGTCGGTCTCCTTGTGGGTGCGTCCCTTCGGCACGATCGCCTCCCGGACCGCCTGCGGGCGAGCCGGCGCCGTGCGGGTCGGGAGCCGGCTCGTCCGGTTCCGGGCGGTGGTGTCCTCGGGGCAGGCCGCTTCCGGCGCGCTGGTGCGAGCCCTGCCCTGCGGCTCCTCCCGCGTCACCCTCGGGGCGCCGGTCACGGCGGTGCGGGTCCGCGCGGGAGCCGGCCTCCGTCCCGACCTGGTCACCTTCGGCGACCGGGCAGTGCGGACCGACGTGCCCCGTGCTCGGCGCGCGACGTCCGTGCTGTCGTGGTCGAGCCGGTCCCGCACGGTGCGGGCCGACGCCGGGCCGGCCTCGCTGCTCACGTTGGCCGAGGGCTACCACGTCGGCTGGCGCGCGGAGGTCGACGGGCATGCCCTCCGGGCGGTGCAGGTCGATGGCTGGCGACAGGGCTTCGTGCTGCCGGCGTCCGGTGCCGTCGTGGTGCACGTCGTCTTCGCACCCGCCCTGGCCTTCCGGACCGGTCTGCTGGCCGGGGCCGTCGGCGTCGTGCTGCTGCTGGTCGCGGCCTGCTTCCTGCTGCGCCGGCGGGAGGCGCCTGTCGTCCTCGCGCCCGGTGCAGCCGACGACCTCCGAACGACCGGCCGGCACCCGGTCGTAGGGGCGGTCATCGGGACTCGGCTGGGGACCACGGTCGCCACGGTCGCGGTGTCGGTGCTCCTGGCCGGGCTCCCGGGACTGGTCGTGGCCGTCGTCGCGGCCGTGGTGCCCGCGCGCCTGCGGTCAGTCGCCGCCGGGGTGGCCGTGACGGTCGGTGGCGTGCTGCTGGTCGCGGGCGGCGTCCTCGAGCACCGGGACTGGGGAGCCGGGTCCAGCCAGCTCGCGGTCCTGCTCGGGGTGCTGCTCCTGCTGCGGGCGGGGTTCCTGCCGGTGCCGGAGCGTGCGACCCAGGGGCCGCTCCAGCCAGCGGTACGACGCCGCCGCGACGACGGCGGACCCGACGAGCACGACGAGGAGCACCGGCCAGAAGGGCGCCCGGAAGACTGAGAGCCCGGTATGGTCGAACAGCTGCTGGAGCACCAGGACGTGCCACAAGAAGATGCCGTAGGAGATCCGCCCGGCCTCCCGCAGCGGCGCCGAGTCGAGAACCCGGGTGAGCATGCCGCGCTCCGGGCTGCTCGAGACACAGGCCAGGAGCAGGCTTCCGGCGATGCCGGCGTACAGCACCTCCTTCACCAGGGCCGCGCCCGGGCTCGACGGGGAGAGGCCCCGAGGTCCCGCGGCGCCGGTGGCCGCGAGGACCAGCAGGACGCAGGCCGCCGCCGTGAGCGTGTCGGGGGACGTGCGCAGCAGCCGCCACCAGGCCGGCGGCCGAGCGGGCTCGACCGCCAGCGCGACCGCGACCCCCAACCCCACCGCGAACCATGCGGCGTGCCCGACCACCGACAGCCCGACGGCGCGGGCGACCGGCCCGCTGCCCGCGGCGGACGCTGCGGTGGCCACCAGTCCGGCGAGCGCGGCGAGGCCGAGGAGCGCGAGGGCCCGGCGAGCGCGCACGAGCGACAGGCCACGGGTGACGAGCGGAAGCAGGAGGTAGAACGAGAGCTCGGTGGTCAGGCTCCAGGTCTGGCTGAAGGACTGGAACAGGTCGCCGGTGAGTCCCTGGAGCACGAGCAGGTGGGCGACCACCTGCCCGGCGCCGACGGGGCGACCCGAGCCGAGGCAGGCGGCGACCACCACGGCCAGGGCGAGCAGGTAGGCCGGCAGGATCCGGACCGCCCGACGACCCAGGTAGGGACCCGTCGGCACCCGGTTGCCGATGCGGGGGTAGCCGAGCAGGAACCCGGAGACCGCGAAGAAGACCGCCACCCCCACGTCGCCACGGGCCCCGAGCCCGCCGAGCGGGCCCCGCAGGGACGAGCCGGTCCAGAAGCCGACGTGCGAGACCACCACCAGGAGCGCGGCGACCGCCCGCAGGCCCTCGAGGTGCGGAAAGCGCGGTGGCTCCGGGTCGGCCATCAGGTCCTTGGTAGGTTGTCGCGTCGGTGGGCAGGAAGGGTCGGGAAGGAACACATGGGTCGGACGCACCGCGTGCTGCGCGCCCGTGCGCCCCTGCGGCTCAGTTTCGCAGGGGGCGGGACCGACGTCTCCCCCTTCCCCGAGCGCGAGGGCGGCGCGGTCCTGAGCGCGACCATCAGCAGCTTCGCCTACTCGACCCTGCGTCCGCGCGACGACGGCCTGATCACCGTGAAGTCCCTGGACTACGGTCTGTCCGTCGACTTCGGCGTCGACGACCCGCTCGAGCTCGACGGTCAGCTCGACCTGCCGAAGGCGGCGATCGCCCGGGTCCGGGCCCACGCGGACGCCCAGCCGAGCTCCGGCTTCGACCTGTTCCTCCACACCAGCGCACCGCCCGGCTCCGGCCTGGGGTCCTCGAGCGCGGTCATCGTCTCCGTCGTCGGGCTGGTGGCGGCGCACTGCGGCCTCTCCATGTCGCGTCACGAGATCGCACAGCTCGCGTGCCTGCTGGAGCGGGAGGATCTCGGGATCGCCGGTGGGCGCCAGGACCAGTACGCCGCGGCGTTCGGCGGCTTCAACTACATGGAGTTCCAGGCGGACCAGGTGGTGGTCAACCCGCTGCGGATCCCCGACGAGACCGTGCATGAGCTCGAGCACAACATGCTGCTCGCCTACACCGGTCGCACCCGGGCGAGCGACCACATCATCGACGACCAGGTGTTCCGCTACACCACCGGCGTCCAGGACGCCTCCGAGGGTCTCCGCACCCAGCGCGCGCTGGCGGAGGAGATGAAGAACGTCCTGCTCCGCGGTGAGGTGGACACCTTCGGCGCGCTGCTCGGGGAGGCCTGGAAGGCCAAGCGGAAGATGTCGGACCGGATCAGCACGCCGTTGATCGACGACGCGATCGAGCTGGCCGGCAAGGCCGGGGCGTACGGCGGCAAGGTGACCGGTGCGGGCGGCGGCGGCCACATCATCTTCTGCTGCGAGTTCGAGCGCCGGCACCTGGTGGCCGAGGCCCTCATCGGCCTCGGCCTGCAGGTCTCGGAGTTCACCTTCAGCAGGGACGGAGTGACGACCTGGTGGGGCCGTGGCTGACGCTGCCGACGTCGTCGCGCTGCGCCTGACCCGTGTCTACGACGCCTGGGAGCGCCTGCTGGTCGACCTTCGGGTCGACGACGAGCTGAGGCGGCGGGTCGAGGCGGCCGGGACGGTGGTCGTCGAGACCCTGCGGGCCGGGAGGAAGGTGCTGTTCGCCGGCAACGGCGGCAGCGCCGCGATCGCCAGCCACCTGGCCGCCGAGCTGGTCGGACGGTGCATCCACGACCGGCACCCCCTGCCGGCGCTGTCGCTGGGGGAGTCGACGGTCGGGATGTCGGCGCTGGCGAACGACTACGGGTTCGACGAGGTCTTCGCCCGCGGCGTGCGCGGGCTGGGGGCGCCGGGCGACCTGCTCGTGGCGATGTCCACGAGCGGCTCGTCACCCAACGTGCGCCGCGCCCTGGAGGCCGCCCGGGACTCCTCACTGACGACCGTCGCGCTGACCGGGGCCGGCGGGACCTCGTTGGCGGCCGCCGCCGACCTCGGGCTCGTCGTCCCCTCGCGCGACACCCCCCGGGTGCAGGAGGTCCACCTGCTGTGGGGGCACTCCTGGTGCGAGGCCGTCGACCTGCTCTGGCAGGAGCCGCCGACGCGGCCCGGCGGATGATGCTCACCTCTGGGCTGCCCCGCGCCAAGGACGGCGCCGCGTTCGACCTCGCGCTGCTGGACCGGGACGGGACCCTCAACCTGCGGGTCCCGGGCTCCTATGTCTGCCGTGCCGAGGACCTGGTCCTGCTCGACGGCGTGCCCGCGGCGGTCGCGCGTCTGAATGCCTGCGGAGCCACGGTCGTGGTGGTGACCAACCAGCGGGGGATCGCGCTCGGCCGGCTGAGCTGGGAGGACCTCGGCTCGGTGCACGCCGCCCTCGGCGCGGCCCTGGAGACCGCAGGGGCTCACGTCGACGGGTTCGCCGTCTGTCCCCACGACCTCGGTGAGTGCCGGTGCCGCAAGCCCGCCGACGGCCTGTTCCGCGAGGTGCTCGCTGCTGCCCCGTGGGCGGTGCCCGAACGGTGCGTGATGATCGGGGACGCCGAGTCGGACGTCGTACCAGCGCTGGGGCTCGGCATGCGTGGG